>CAYYNF010000004.1:3472-35182 GCA_964472695.1 uncultured Flavobacteriaceae bacterium | reverse complement strand
CGCCGGAACAGAATTGTTTGGAAGCACTATTTTTCAACTCAATCAAAATTACTAGATAGCTCTTCATTAATATCATCTATTGTCATTAATCGATAAGCTTTCAATTTTAATGCTTTAATATTGGTAATACGATGATATATATTCCTTAAACTCTTTTTTACACGTGCATTTTTTATGTTATAATAGTCTATAATTGATTCGATACCTTTTATTAACTCATACTTTTCTAAGGCATCGAGCGTATCGCTTCCTTGTATCTCACCAATGAGATTAGTAACCTTGGACGTAAATTCCCGTAGTGACTCTGTCCTTATTGGTGTAAAAAATTCTGGGTGTAAAATAGAGCTACCTTCTTGCTCTAAATCTGATAATCGTTCTTTGAAGTCTTCAAGAAACATAGTATATGTTATTTTTCTGTTAAAATACTAACTTTATCAAGACTAAAAACACAGATTCTTCTATTTACACCTAATAATCAGCAAACTATACTTATCTTTCTGTTTATGATACCAACACCTTTTAAAATTTAAAAATCTATGTTCTAAACAATAACACACATAAGTACAAAGAAGGTATTTATTAAATTTTAATCCCAATCTAATTATTGCTCCAAACTAAAGACTAAGGAACTATTAAAGAAATAAAGTTGTATATTTGCATCGCATTTTTTGCCTCTATATGAAGTTTATCTACAGTATCATACTAATCATAAGCATTTGTGCACGTTCATTCTATGGCGTAGCTTATCTAGGCTATTATGCTATAGATCAAACAAATTTCATTGAACAATTTTGTATCAATAAAGACAAGCCTAAATTAAAATGTAACGGTAAGTGTCATTTGAGTAAGCAACTAGTAGGTGATGACAAAATTGAAAAGAATAGCGAAAATATCATTGACTTAATCATTCCGCTATTTTTACTTAATAGCATTACCACTAAATTCGATTATTTTATAGAGGTACATTCTACCAAAATATCAAGCATATTAACCGACCTTTATCAAAGTAGAAGTACTACCACCTACACCCCTCCACCACAGTACGTAGCTTAAAACTTATATTGACAATATCATTTAACTAGTATAGCTCATGCTTTGTAATGAACTACCCTTATTTATTTTTTGTAGTAGAACCTTCTATTTCTAAAAACATCGAAATAAAGTTATACCATTTCAACAAGCATACTGATAAAACTAGTAAAAGTCAATACACAACTTAATACCTAATACATTAAAATGGTTGGGATACCTATGCTATTTCTATTTTAAGATAAATTGCAATACCCCTCCCTACACACTATTCTAAACGTATTTACAAATTGTGCTAAACATAAAAGCACACAAAATTCCTATGGGAATGAAAAAACAATTATTAGCATTAGCTAGTATAGCTACAACGATGACTATGGTTGCTCAAGAGCAATCGTCAAATGGTGAAACTTCTTTCAACAAAGAAAACCAACTAGAAGAAGTTATTATAACCGCAAGTAAAGAGAAACAAAAACGTAAAGAAGTACCTGCTTCAATTGGAGTGGTCACTAACGAGGAAATCGATCAAGCAAAACCTGTGGGGATCGATAAAATCGTGAACAATATTCCTGGAGTGTACATGAGTACCTCAACAGCTGCTAGTAACGAACAGCACTTTATGGCGACTCGTTCTCCTATTTCGACTCGTGGTTTATTTTTATACTTAGAAGACGGACTCCCTATCCGCCCTACTTCGGTATTTAACCACAATGCTCTTTTGGAAATGAACCAAATAGCTATTGGGCGTGTAGAAATACTAAAAGGTCCTGCATCAAGTATTTACGGAAGTGAAGCCGTAGGAGGAAGTTTCAACTTTATTACTAAAAACCCTACGAAAGACCTTTCAGGAAGTGTACAATTGCAAATGAACACACTAGGGCTTACTAGTACAGGATTTGAAGGGTCAAGTTACCTAACAGAAAAAAGTGGGCTATACGTAGCGGCTGGTTATGCTGAACGTAAAAATGGTCCTTTTGGACATAGTAACTACGAAAAGTTTGCCACAACTATTAAAAACACCAACGAGCTTTCAGAACGTTTTAGCCTTACAAACTTAGCAAACGTAATAGATTATCGTAGCGATATGGCAGGGTCGATCAGCCAAGTGGACTACGATGCTGAAAATTACGAAAGTGACCAAACCTATACAGAGCGTGATGCTTTTGCGGTACGTTTCAGAAGTACACTAGACGCACAGTGGAACAAAAACAATAAAACTACAGTAAATGGAATTTTCCGTTACAACGAAATGGGACAAATTCCTTCGTATAGAATAAGACAAGGTGAAAATGGAGAAGGAACAGGAGAAGTTAACAATAACTTATTTCGCAGTTATGCCGCTTTGGCACAACACCAAATCACCATCCCGAGTGTGGACCTAAAAATTATTGGTGGAGCTAGTATTGATTACTCGTTACAAGATTACATAGCTAATCAAACCGATATCGAGTTTGATGCTAACACAGGAATTAACACAGGATATACCGTTAATGATAATCTTATTTCTAACTACAAAGCTAACATACTGAACTACGCTACTTATGCTCAGTTTGATTTGGCATTATTTCCTGAAGTGAATGTAAACGCAGCAGTGCGTTATGATGTGTTTGAATATGACTACAACATATTAGCGGCTATTAGTGAAGATCGTCAACAATCGGGTGTAGATCGTTGGACAAATATTGCTCCTAAACTAGGGGTAAACTACAACATCAATAACAAAATTGGAGTGTACTCCAACTTTACTACAGGGTTTACCCCTCCACAAGCTTCTCAGTTATACCGTTTAGACAATGTAAATGAAATTAATGGAGACATTAAACCAAGTACTTACCTAAACTACGAAGTAGGAACGTACATGGATATCTTAAAAGGACTGCGTGTAGATGTAGCTCTTTATCAATTGGATGGGTATGACACACTTATTTCTACAAGAAATGATGATAATGTTATTGTATATGACAATGCAGGAAAAACACGCTCTAGAGGGGTTGAATATGGGCTTACCTACCAACCATGTAAGTCAGTTACATTTAGCCACAATGGAAGTTTTGCTGAACACCTGTACCTTGAATACTTCAGATCGGGTGTAGACTACTCAGATACCGAAAGAGAAACCGCTCCTAAAGTTACGGGAACTTCAAAAATTATCATTTCTCCAGAAAACTTAGAGGGATTCTCGTTTGGAGTATCTCATGAGTTAGTAGGAAAATACAATACGAGTTTTGAAGGGCAAGCTACAGATAATACTACAGCTACCTACAAAGGACATAACATTTTTGATTTTAACCTGAATTACAAAATCAAAAATGTAGAACTATGGGGACAAATTTTAAATGTATTCGATAGTCAGTATGCTACGAGAGCTTCTTACTGGAGAGCGAATACCTATACAGTAGGAAACATGAGAGCTTTCCACGCAGGAATCAAATACAACTTCAAGTAGTATGCAGAAAAACATAAAACTAAATATTTGGTTTTGGAGGTGGCACGTAATCGCAGGGATTGTGTGCCTCCCTTTTTTAATCCTATTTACTATTACTGGCGGGATTTATCTGTTTAAAGATAAAGTAGATACAGAGCAAACACAGGTTTACAGAAAAATCAATATTCCTGAAAATAGCACTCGACTATCCTACCAAGAACAATGGGAGTATTTAAAAAACAATACCTCAGATATTCCAACAAGCCTGATTATTCCTACACATAAAGATGAAGCTGTTGAATTCACTACGGGGAAATTCAGTAACAAGCGTAGTTTTTTTATCAATCCTTATACACTAGAAATCCTTGGAGAATTTTCTCCGAAAGAAACCTGGATGTATAAAGTACGTAAGCTACACGGAGAGCTTTTATTAAAAACCCCTGGAACATTAGTTGTTGAACTGATAGCAAGTTGGATGGTTATGCTCATTATTACAGGATTGTATATGTACTGGCCTAAAAAGTTAACCGACTTTAAACGCTTATTTTCATTTAAAGATCTTAAAAACAAGAAACGTCGATGGGCAGGTGTACATAAAAATTTAGGTTTTTACTTTTCATTATTGCTACTACTTACCCTAGCAGGGGCATTTCCGTGGACCAATATTGTAGGTCATAATTACAAGAAAATACAAGAACTTACCCACTCGGGCTACCCTAAAGAATGGTTTTTTTATAGAAACCCAAATACTCAAAAAGGAAACAGCTCACTCAGCTTAGATGCTATGGTAAACGTAGCGAAACAGGAAACATTATCAGGAAAAATAAGCTTACAGTTACCTAAAAGAGGAAGTGGTACTTTTTCAATAAAAAATGGTGGATTTCCGTTAACACAACGTCAAAAAATATACTTTGACCAATTTACAGGAGAAAAACTAAAAACGCTCGAATGGGAAAATATAGGAGGAATGATGCGTGTTCGTCAATGGCTTATGGCTTTTCATCAGGGGCAATTTGGAACATGGAACTTTATATTAATGCTGGTCATTTCTGTAGCACTATTTTTTATAAGCATCAGTGCCTTAGTAATGTCCTTAAAAAAATTAAATAACAATAAATGGGTACTTCCTAATATGCCTAATAATTTTAAAGTGAGTAGAGGGCTACTTGGGCTCATCTTAGTAATGAGTATCGTTTTTCCACTATTTGGGCTAAGTTTACTCACCATTTACATAAAAGTACAATGGAAAGGTAGGAAACGTAGAATTGCGATGATATGATTTATACTTATCCACTTAAAAGAAAAGACTATTTACTGATTAATAAATATCTACTCTGTTAAAAATAAGAATTACTTTTATCTTTAGACTCAAAAAAAATCGTTCCTATGAAGAATCTAGAAGACACTCCCGGTTTAATACGTGACGTTGAAAATAGAAATAAAATTGATTTCAAGAAATCTAGTAGTGATATTCTTTTAGATATAAATTTAGAAACACTCACAAATAATAGACTTCAAGAGCTAAGTGATGAGCTTGATTCAAGGGCTAAAAACAATGAAATTTCTTCGGAAGAGAAAAAAGCTTATGATCAAGTAAAAGATTATGAGATGAAAGGGGCCATCGTAGGTCTTGGTTTAGGTGCTGGTTCTAGTATAACAGTAGGTATCTTAGTAGCTGGTGCAGTTATAGCGAACCCCTTTGCTGCTATTATTATTTTAGCTGCTGCCATTACAACTTTTCTTGCGGTTACCTATGGAAGTGCCTATACAGCTAAATTTATAGGAAAAATGCTTCTTAAAGAAGATCAAAAACAACATTTTAAGAATGCCCGTAAGAAAGTTAAAACAAATAAGCAGCTTAAAGATAAAGTATATACCATTCAATCTCGTCTAGGACAAGAAAAGGCAAAAATTCAGCAAAAAGCACTAATGACTCCTAATCAAAATGCCACTACAGCAATAGCTATGGGAACAGGAGGGGCTACTAAAGAAAGAAGTGCAACTGCTAGTAGAGGAATAGGTCAAAATAACAGGAATACTCCAAATAAAGGGGAATCTCAAAATACAGGGCGAAGAGCTAGACCCCTTTAATACTATCTAATACAAAAGAGTATAAGCCTATCTTTTCCATAAAGGATATCAAACTCATTTGACTGATATAGAGTTAATTTAAGCTGATTAACAACAGCTTATTTAACTTTAGTTTACTAATTTATTTTTATAGAAAGTTAATACCATGCCAAACAACGAAGAAGAAAAAATAATAATGAGAACCTAAGTGCTGAAAAGAGTCGTTTCAAACCACTCAGTGTTGAGGAGCTTTTAGATATTCAACCAGAGAACCTAAATACTGAGGAGAAGAAACAATTTACTGAGGCTATAACAGCTAAGCAGATCGAGATACAAAAAACAATATCTCCTGAGGAAGTAAATGTTTACAATAAAAGAAATGATTTTAAGAAATCTATCAATAGTGCGAGTGTCCCTGCTGCTATGTGTGCAGGTGCAGCAGTATTTGTTGGTTGTATTATGCTTGCTACAGGTTCTTTGGGAGTAATAGGTGGTCTAGCACTTGCTATAGTACTTGGTACTGCTAGTGGATTTGCTATGAATAAAACCTTAAAATTTGGAGCTAAATCAGTATATGACTTTTCTCTCAAAAGAGATAAAAATAACGAAATATTCAAGTCAAGTCTTTCAAAAAGCAGAAACCTACGTAGATTAGCTCATAAGAAAAATATTGTAACGACAACTAGTACCCTTACTTATGCCTATAAAGTAGGAAATGCTATGGGAACATCTGGATCTATAGTAGTAAGAAGACCAAGTACTGTTGTTCTTGCTTCTAAAGAAACAGGTGCTAAAAGTACTAGTGTGAGACAAAAAATATAAACAATACTTATTAGACAAAATCAAAAAAGCACTTAGTAATGGATTACTAAGTGCTTTTTTGTGTCTGTAACTTGAATCAGGCTTGTTTAACTTAAGGAATTACTCATACCCCTTCTTTGTAAACTACCTGTATCTGAGTTTTGTGAAGATACACTACTACTAGATGCTGTTCGTCGTATGGAAGTACTCACCAGTCCTGCCAAATCCCCTTGTTGATCCCTGCCTAGCACTAAAGAATCGACCGTATGGGTCTCGGAAGTTTCTAGAGCAGTCTGCTGTGATCCTTGTGTAGTATCTTGGGCTATATCAGCGGCTAAACGCTCTCCTTCATTTTTTAAAGCTTGACTCACCCTTTCCTTTTCCGACTCTAGAAACTCCATAACATTAGATGCATTTACCCCCCCCATGGCTATTTGATCTTCAAGTCGTAAAGCAAATTCTTGCCTTTGTGTATTCGGATTAAAAATAGCTGGACACTCAAAACCTACATTATCTTCATTATGATCAAAGAGATCTAAGATATTTTCATCCTGTGAACATACCTTAGCCACGTGATCACCCATCTTTTGTGCTAGCCCCAAAACATCAATACCAGAATCCATTGTCAATATACGCTTTTCCTTACGGGTAATATTGGCTATTTTTACAGGATCTATTTCATAAACAAGTCCTTTCCTTCCGTTTTCAAATATTCTCTCTTTACCAATAGGCACCTGTTTTCCCTCTATAAGTTTGGTTTTACAAATTGTTGGTAATAATAGCTCTAATTGACGTGGCTTTAACTGGTGTACTGCAAATTCGAGATTACGTGTCGTTGTAAAACCTGACGACTCTAATCCCTCAATTAAACAGGGTACATTATTTTGTTTAAAATAAAATTGCCCTCGTGCAATAACCACCGATGCTGCTACATTTTCAATTGCCTCTCCTCCGGGTAACTTTACAGCATTTATACGTGTTTGTCTTTCAATACTATCTGGGGCTGTACTATTTTCTATCGCTTTAACTTCGGTAGCAACTAATTTCTGAAAATGTTTCTGTAAGGCTCTATTCTCTAATAGTTGCTCTAGTTCTATATTATCTAGTTTTCTATCTTCAGGAGGCATCACTAGAGTTTCACTAATAAAAGCATCTATAAACGGGGTATTACAATCTCCTAAACCTTGTGCCAAACGACTCAAGAGCGTAGCTTTTTCCTCATTACTCACCTTATCACTCTGTAATGTCTTAAAGGTGTGCTCTATCACAGGTAACAAAAGCTTCTCTCGCATATTACCACCCCTGTCGAAAGTTTTGCATTTCTTTAAAACCTCCTTAAGGACACCTGCCACATTAGCACTTTCTCTAGCGTTTCCAAAGGTAATTCCCGTAATTAACCCATACCTAGAATCTAAAAACAGGGCATCTATTTCTCTTATCTTTTTAGAATCTAATGCTAAAGACATACCCGATAATTCATCGAATTTATCACCTACCTCCTTCACTTCATCATCACTAGACTTAAGCTGTTCGTTAAGAGCTTTATCTTCTTCTTTTCGATTACCTGACTCCAAATATTCCTTATACGCTTCTGGATCAATTTGCGACAGATATCTTCTACGCTTAAGCTCATCACTTCCCCAAAATAGATTTGATGCTTGTGGGTTTATAGTAAACTGACCTTCTTTCACTTTTACAACACCCGATAGGTGCAAACTATCTAACAACGCATTCCATGAGTTATCGTCAATAAGAGAGTCACTTACTTTGTTTTTAATTACGTGAAAAGCATACTTCAACAAGTTTCGCTTTAATCCCACTGATTCCAAATAATCTAGATTTTCAGCTTTCTGGCTGATATACTCTTTAAGTACTTCCTTTGAAAAGTTTAAATGATCATACTTAAAGTCGGGAGTATTACACATTTGGGAAATTGCTACTTCTAGATTCGAAGAAGTTGGTAACCTAGTTAGATCTACAGCTTCTGGATTATTATTAGCTTCCTCTAACCTATCAATAAAGGCTTTTGTTATCGCTGAATCAGGAGACGAAACTCCAATAACACTATCCCTAATAGCCTCAAAAAACGCGAACTTTTCTAAATAAAGACGCTCGTCATAATTAATATCTAGCCGCGAAAAATATAAATCTATATCATCTCTTCGGATTCCCATACGATCTAACTTTTCATTACTTAACTGTGAAAAATCAGTAGAGCGTAAAGTATAGATAAGAACTCTATTTACTTTTTTACTAAGCTCATTAGGTGGTTGAGATAAGTGACCTCCTCCTATAATATAATCATTAAAAAAATCCCTAATTTGATCAGCTGTAAACAATGTTGTGTCTTTCCTGATATAGCCCTCTGAACTGAGTGCCTCTGATAAAATTTTATTTCTATCATTTTCAAGATATACTTCTAACATACTCGGAAAACAGGGATGAATCTTAGCTAGTTTTTCTTTTGTAGCAGTGCTTATAGGTGAGCTAAAGTTATTTTCTGGCGTAAATTCATCTTTTCCAAATACATCTTTAAAAACATCTATTACACTTCTTGGAATATTAGAATACTCAGAAGTCATTTCTTGAAACAGACTTTTTGCCACAAAAAAACGAAAACTAGCATCCTCGTTTTGGTCCAAAATTTTTCCTGATTTTAGATAATGTTTAAGGTAATCCCTTAGCATTTTTCTTGTATAATGGATGATGTTTTCTGACTGCTTTAGAACTTCTCCTCCTGATAAATACCTCTTAGATAACTGATCACGAATAAGTGACCTTATTAAAGTATCATCCCTTAATTTAGCGGTACTACCTGCCTGTAATGATTCTAAAACACTTTGTGTATTTTCATCGTACAGGTTATTGAACTCAAGACAATAACTACGTCCTCTGGTTACATGAGTGATATTACCTATACCCCAAATATTTTCATCTTTTATACATTTGTATGTTTTATTACTAAATACCTCACGGTAAGAATGATGTTCATTCAATAAAGAATCTAATAACATCGGTTTAATATTTTTATTTACCGATTCGTCATCTCGATTACTATTAGCAATGTAATTATCTAATTCTTCCTTATATTCACTAATAAAATTTGCTATTTCAAGAGGGAATCCATTGCTACGAAATTCTTGATCTATGAGAAATTTAAAGATATCGTTAAGTTTTTCATTACTTAAATCTATCGGATGCTGATTCTCTATTTCTTTACGGATAAAAAGTTTAACCTTATCATACTTTGATAGCATGGTACCATTTGTCTTCCCTTGTATGATATCCATAAAGCGTTTTTCTCCCTCATCAATATGCTGTTTATAAGCGGTATACAAACTAGTAGAAAATTTCTTTAAAGAAGCTTCTTCATCGGGTTGAAGAGGATTAATAATATGATACATTGACAATCTAACCTCATCTGTATTAGATACAGCAAATTTTTCAAGAACAGGATATTTCTTAAAAAGGTACTCCTCATATCGCTTATATCTTATTGGTACACTTCTATGAGAGCCTGCTATTCTGTTAAAAAGAGCTTCTAAATATTTATTTTCAAAAAGAAATTCAGATTCTTGTTCAGGATTAGTAAGGTAAGAATATACTCTTTCAAAAATTGTGCTTTCTGAATAAGGAGCAATTTCTCCTAATGGAAGATTAAACCCTAAAGGAGAGAATATTTGATCTGGATTTAAAGAATTAATTTTTTCATCAAGCTTTTTTAGCGAATTAGCCATTATATCTCGAAAAAAAGGAAATTGATCAAATATTTTTTTATTCTCCTCTCTATCAATAATTTCAGAAACTCTTTGAAAAGACTTATAATCACTAATCCTCAAGATTATAGGATCTTCTTCACAAATATCAGAAAATACATCCGTTAACCAGAACATATCTCTATAACTAAGTTCTTTTAAGTGATTAATCCCTAGTGATTGATCATCTAACACCCGTGCTAATAATGCCTTTAATACAAACATTTGAGAAGATATACCTCGGATAGTCCCTCCGAAATCCCCCGTATCAATAGCATTTTGCACCAATCTGCTTTCTTCTCCTGAAATAGCATCAAACCCATCCAGATCAAAATTATCCATAATCCCTTTTTTTCTGCAAAACTAATTTTTAACACCCTACAAAACAATGATTTTCAATGAACATTAGAGTAGTTTCAGCAAAATAGAATTGAAGATACTTTAACAATATGATACTACTAAGTTATAATACCCATTGTATGGCAATCTCATAAAAAATTAGGAGTTTAGCACAGTCATGAAGTAGTTATTATCCTATCTAGCCTTTTTTATCTTAACTTTTACACCTCTTTTAAGTGTTGTCTCATTTATTAACTTATTGATAGCAATATGTCTAACTATTTCAAAATTTTCATCTGCATGCCCTTTACAAACTCTAGAATCATCTTCTCTAAAGGCTACGTCTAAAACCCAATATAGTTTTGTTTCAATTCCCCAGTGCGACTGAACGGTAGTATTAATCTGTTGAATCTAAGCACTAAATTGTGTACCCTTTTGAAAGCTAACAGACAAAATCAAAACATACGTACCAAAAAAGCACTTAGTAATGATTACTAAGTGCTTTTTTGTATTTTATTGATTTAAGGCCTATGAGTAGCTCTAACTCGACTTCGTGACCTGCTTGTACTTGAGCTTTGTGAAGATAAACTATCACTCGACTCAGTTCGTCGCATGGTAGTACTCGACAGTCCTGCCAAATCTCCTTGTTGACCCCTGCCTAGCACTGAAGAATTTTGCTGTGGTTCTTGTGTAGTATCTTGAGCTATACTGTTTACTAAGCGTCTTCCTTCTGTTTTCAATCGCTCTGTCATCACTCTCTTTTCTGACTCTAGAAACTCCATAACATTGGATGGAGTTACATTCCCCATAGCTATCTGATCTTCTAGTCGTAAAGCAAATTCCTGTTGTTGCGTATTCGGATTGAAAATAGCAGGACACTCAAAGTCTAGATTATCTTCATTATTATCGAAGAAATCTAGAATATTTTCATCCTGTGAACATACCTTAGCCACATGATCGCTCATCTTTTCTGCTATTCCTAAAACATCAATACCCGAAGCCATAGTCAATACACGCTTTTCCTTACGAGTAATATTAGCGAATTTTACAGGGTCTACTTCGTAAACAACTACTTTGGTTCCATTTCTACTTGTAGCCTCTTTACCTACAAGCACCTGTCTTCCTTCCTCTAATTTAGTCTTACAAATTGTAGGTAATAATAGTTCCAATTGACGCGACTTTAACTGAGATACTGCAAATTCTAGATTACGTGTCGTTATAAAGCTCGACGGTTCTAATCCCCTAATTAAGCGTGGTATATTATGTTGATGAAAATAAAATTGTCCTCGTGCTATAACCACTGATGCTGCCACATTTTCAATTTGATCTGCGGGTAAGTTTACAGCATTTGTACGAGTTTCTCTTTCTATACTGCCTGGCTCTGTACTATTATCTATCTCTTTAACTTCGGCAGCAATTAATTGCTGAAAATGTTTCTGTAAGGCTCTATTCTCTAATAGCTGTGATAATTCACTATTATCTAGTTTTCTAGTCTCTGGAGACAGTACTAAAGTTTCATTAATAAAGGCATCTATAAACGGGGTATTACAATCTCCTAAGCCTTGTGCCAAACGACTTAAAAGCGTCGCTTTGTCCTCTACACTTACCTCATCACTTTGCAATATCTTCAGCGTATGCTCTATCACTGGTAACAAAAGCTTTGTTGTCATAGTACTACTCTTATCGAAAGTATTCGATTTTTTCAATATCTCTTTAATAACACCTATGACATTGGCACTATCTTTAAAATTTCCAAAAGCAATTCCCGTAATTAACCCATACTTAGAGTCTAAAAATAAAGCATCTATTTCTTGTAGCTTTTTAGCATCTAATGCCGCGATAGTAGACGACAAGTTATAGAACATAGCCTTCACTCCCTCAGACATCTCACGTTCATCAAGTCGAATCTGCCTATCCAACATATTCTTTACTTCTGAGACTTCCTCCTCACTGGACTTTATTTGCTCATTGAGTTTCTTGTCTTCTTCTTTCCTATCACCTGACTCCAAATACTTCTTATACTGCCCAGGATTCATCTGTGAGAGGTATTTTCTACGAGTAAGCTCGTCACTAGCAGAAGACAAACTGGGTGCTTGTGGGTCTATTGTAAATTGACCATCTTTTAATTCTACAACTCCCGATAGTTTTAAACCACCTAATAGCATGTCCCATGAATTCTCATCTATAAGAGAATCGTTAATATTATTTTTAAGCACATGAGAAGCATACTTTAACAAATTTCGCTTCAAGCCTTCTGACTCTACATACATTATATCCCTAGCACTCTGATTAATATACTCTCTTAGTACTTCCCTTGAAAAGCTTAGATGATTACAATTAAAATCAGGAGTACTACACATTTTAGAAAATGCCACATCTAAATTTAAAGCAGTAGGTAACCTAGTTAGATCTACGCATTGAGGATCGTAATTTGCATTTTCAAGACAATCAATGAAAGCTTTTGTTATAGGTGAATCGAGAGATGGACTCAAAAACACATCTTCAATAACGCTATCTTGAATCGCTTTAAAAAAGGGTATTTGTTCTAACTCAAGATTCACTTCATAACCGATATCTCCTCCTGAAAAATACATATCTATATCATCCCTTTCAATCCCCATACTATGTAACTTTTCTTGACTCAACTGTGTAAAATCAGTAGAGCGTAAGTTATAAACAAGAAACCTATTTATTCTTTTACTAAGGTCATCAGGTGGTTGAACCAAGTGACCTTTTGTTTTAAGATAATCTTTTAAAAATACCTGAATTTCATCAGCTTTAAATAATGTATTACCTTTCCTGATATAACCTTTAGGGCTGAATACCTCTAATAGGATCTTATCTCTATCATTTTCATGATATAGATCAATCATACTCAGAAAACTAGGATGAATCCTAGTCAACTTTTCTTTTGTTGCAGTACTAATAGGTAACTTAAATTTATTTTCTTGTGTGAATTCCTTTTTTCCGTATATAGCTTGAAAAGCCTTCTGTACACTATCTGGAATATTAGAATAGGATGATGTCAACTCTTTAAATAAAGCTTTTGCTACAAAAAGACGAAAACTAGGATCTTCATTCTGATCCAAAATTTTTCCTGAATTTATATAATGCTCAAGGTAATCCTTTAACATCTTTTCGGTATAATTAATAGTAACATTTTCAGGCTCTATTAAGATTGACCTCGCCGACAAAAATCTGATCGATAATACATCATAGATAAATGACTTTATTAAAGCATCTTCCTTAAGTTTAGCAGTACTACCCGGTTGTAATGATTCTAGAACTTCTTGTGTATCCTCATCAAACACGTTAGTGAGCTCTAATCTAGAATAATATCTTCCTATTTTTAATGTGGTAATCTTACCTATATTCCAAATATTTTTATCTTTAAGATGTTCAGCTATTTGATTATTAAATAGCTCATGGTAACGATTATTCAATAAGACATCTAGCAGTATTGATTTAATATTTTTATTTACCGATTCATCATTAAGATTATTGCTAAGAATATACCCATTCATAGCTTGCTTATAGTTTTCTATAAAATCCTTTACCTCAGATGAAAATTGATTTGTAGCAAATCCTCGATCTCCAAGAAATTTAAAGATATCCAAAAGTCTTTTATTGCTTAAATCTATGGGATACTGATCCTTTATTTCTTTAAGAATAAACTGTTCGACCTTAGTATACCCTAATGACATACCATCATTAGTTCTCCCTTCTATGATATCTAAAAAAGGTTTTTCTCCTTGATCAATATGTTTTTTATAGGCTGTATATAAAGTAGGAGAGAACTCCTTTAAAGAGGCTTCTTCATCGGGATCTAGAGGGTTAACTATGTGATACAATGACAATTTAGACCCATTCACTCCAGATACATGAAAATTTTTAAGAACAGGGTGTTTCTCAAAAAGGTAATTTTCATATACCTCATCATATAATGACAATCCTGTATCAGAAGTAGCTACTTTATTATAAAGAGCTTTTAAATAATTATCTTCGAAAAGAAATTTTTGTTCAGGATGAGTATGATAAAAATGTAGTCTCGCCGAAATTGTATGGTGTAAATACGGTAGAGCTTGTTGTTGTGAAAGAGTGAATGTCGTAGGAGAAAGTATTTGATCTGGATTTAAAGACTTAATTTTTTTATCAAGTTCTTGTAATGAATGATTGATTATATCTCGAAGAAAAGGAAACTGACCAAACACCCCCACTCTATGAGATTGTTCACAAATACCTCGGAAGGATGTATAATCGCTGATTCTTAAAGTTATAGGGTCTTCTTTATAAATGTCCGAAAATACAGACTTTAAACTTTGTATCTCAGTAATATCTAGTCCTATTTCATCATCTAACCCCCCTGCTAATAATGCCTTTAATACAAACATTTGAGAAGATATACCTCGGATAATCCCTCCGAAATCCCCCGTATCAATAGCATTTTGCACCAATCTGCTTTCTTCTTCTGAAATAGCATCAAACCCATCCAGATCAAAATTATCCATAATCCCTTTTTTTTCTGCAAAACTAATTTTTAACACCCTACAAAACAATGATTTTCAATGAACATTAGAGTAGTTTCAGCAAAATAAAATTGAAGATACTTTAACAATATGGTATTACTAAATTATAGACAACCTATACCATTTATAACTTGAATCCTGCTAACTAAATACTAGAATTTTAAGTAAAACAAAAAATCAACCATAAATATGGTTGATTTTTTGTTGTTGTAGTGTAATACGATCTAAAAATAAAAAAGGCTATACTACTTGTATTTAAACACTGAATAAGATATTACGATCATTTATGATTCAAATATTACTGATTATCATTTCTTAAATTTCGTATATATGAACTAAGAATCATCCTTTGAAACGAGTATCCCTGCCACAATATAAGGATGAACCTATGAGTAAAATTATAACGTATTACTGAGTAACATATTCATTATAAATAACTAATTCCTGTGGTAGTACATTAGTAGGTACCTGCATTACTTCTCTATTCAAAGGTCTTTTCAATACTGAACCATCTACATAATATTCTAAAGTATCTTGAGCACAACCTTCCCATCCCGAGTAAAATGATCTTGAATAGAAATAGCTGGTACACCCTTCACGCTCACAATTTGTTTGCATCATAATAGTCCACTTATAATATAGTAGATCTGCTTCTTCTCGATAGGCTTTCATATAGCGTGCTGTAGCTCTTAAGGTATCTGTAGTACTATCATAACTAAATACTTTGATAGGGTACCAAGGAAGACTATAATCTTTTGATTGAGACTTCTCAAAATCATGATCCTCGTGATCACCTATGGAAAAATATTTTAAATTAAGTGATATAGTTTCATCATTTAAAAAGATCTCTTTAATGATTGGGTCATCAATAACAAAGGTCACCTCTTTATATTCTTCGCCACAAGTAGGTATAAATTGTCCTCCCTCTGTTAAATTTTCTAATTCCTCTTTAAAGCTCTCATTTTCGAACTTATAAATGTCCACCGCATCAAAAGCTTCTATATCATCTTCCTCTGATACAGAAGGGACAAAAAGAGTATTGGGATCTTGTTCACAAGAAACTAAATATATCGATAGTAAGGTGCTTAATGCTATTTTGAAGTAGTTCATAACGTTTTGTTTTTTATATAATATAAAACAAAACAATATTTTAAAACCTATAAATCAGTGAACTACACCTCTCATTAAGTGACTACCTAAAATAAAAAAGTGTGTAATTTTATACTAAATGATAAAATACTATAAAACAAGAAAAAACAGCTTTTTTTATATGAAAACAACCCCATTTCACCTACATTCAAGCAGATAGAAATCATAGAATCTACTTAAAGAATAGCTTAGTAAAATTCACTCCAAAACCTACATCAACAAAGTATGGATTAAAAGTACCTTGTAAAGCTATGTATTTACCTGTATTAACTATTAAATTGATACTCTCAGAGAATTTAAAGTGAGTACCTAAACTAAGCTGAGATACGAATCCTCCTCCCACATCTAAACTACCTCCTCCTGTGGCTCCTATCAAAACTTTCATATTGACTTTTAGCTTATCATACAAATTTTGATAGTATGCCGCCCCTAGTAAACCCTCAGCATATGCCCCATGATCTCCTTGATATGCCCATACCGTAGCTGCATTAACACTAAAATGTTTATTTAAATAATACCCCCCCTCAAAACCTATCAAATTAAAAGTAGGTGCTAAATCTATAGCTCGTAAGTCTCCACTCTTATTAGTATTAATATAAGTACGGTTAAAACCAGAAAACTGTATACGATACTCACTAAGAGTATCTTTTGGTACACTAAAGCTCGTATGACTTTGTTCTCTAAGAAAACGTATCCCCTCCAAACTTCTTCCTAAGGTAACCTCAAAATGCTGATTACTAAGATTCCCCCAAGGAGCATGCGTATAACCTAACATAGTTTTGAGGTAAAAATGATTTTTGAAATAGTAAGATATCCCTCCTTCGTACTGACTAATAAAACCTCCTCCCGATGAAATTCCACCACCACCGCTAGGTCCTGCAACAGCATCAAGGTGTAGATATAGCCTATTTTTAAACAAAATAGCACGTTTTCCTATTCCAAAAAGTATAGACATATAACCATCATTCTCTCCCAAGAAAGCCCCATTAATTTTAAAAAGTGCGTAAGTATTTTGCTTTATGTAATAAGACAATTGTGCTCCTATAAGAAGTGTCTTAGTAATAGCCCCAATATCTTTTTCTTGAAAATTCTCATCAATAGTAAATACCGAGTCATTTGTATAATTGTAATAATAAGTAGTAGCCAAACCAAAATCTATAGGCATCCCCTTAAGCTTAGTCAAAATAGGATATTCTTTACTTAAAGAGTCTTGCTTTTTTAAGTAAGTTTCGAAATCTATGGCTATAGACGTATATAACTGAGTACCTTTAATAGCCCCTGTAGGGAAGTCTAGATAACTTAACCCCGTACTGAATAAGAAACGCCCCCAATGTTTTTCAAATCCCACATGTGACCTAATGATCAATCCTCCTCCATCAGCAGCATCACCACCACCACCTCCTCCTAAAAACGCTCCTGTATTGAGTGATATGTTATACTTTTTAATTAATGGTAAGTGAAGACCAGTACTTAAACCTAGGGTAATTAAACCTGGTCTTATACCACGCACTGCCGAATAAGAATTTAACCCCACAGACCAATGCACTAAACGCCTACTGATTCCTATAAACTCAACTCCCGTACCTAAAAATGCTATATCTGGTTCTGTAGTCATTTGTACATTTTCAAAACTAAAACGTAACTGAGAAGGAAGTACTTTTATATCAGTATATTGTTGCTGTGCATAAATTGATGACATAAAACAACAACTGACAAATAAAAACACCATACTATTCATCATCAACTCACAACATGATTTACAACTAAAAGATTGAGACATTATTTATTTTTATAGTAAAATTACATCAATGAAAAAACCACAACAAATGTTATGGTTTTTTTCTATTTATACCAATTGAATTATTTTTTGTCGTATGAATAAGTTGAATTATTCTTCTCTTGTAGAAGGAAGAAACGACTTATATGCGTCATAATAATTTTCAATTAGTATTATACTAAAATTTCAAAGAAATATTAGAGTACTAGTACCTTTCTACTTTCATTTCTAGAATTACAAGAAACCCTATAGATATAGTAGCCTCTAGTTATATCTTTCTGTAATTTTTGCTTAATATCTAATTTATAATTACCTATACTTAAAATATCATTGATTACCTCTCCTAAAAACTGCCCGTTGAGATCATATAAAGAAATGACAATATGCTGTGCTTGCTGGTTACTAATATTGATATAGGTGATGCCATTTTCATAAAAAACATTACTTCTAAAACTTGCTATAGTAGGACGAAGCTTAGGGTTAGATAAGGTTTTAGAATCACATTGAAAACCCAAATCAAGGCTATCAAAATTTTGCCCTATAATTACCTCATCTACTACACTATTATCTACACACATCCAATCTTTCAGAACACTCGCATATACTTGTTTGAAATCTGTTTTCCACTGTAGGTCTCTCCCCCTGTAAAGCTGATCTTCCTCTATAGAGCCAAATTCACCAACAAACCCACTTCCATTTAAAGCATCTCCAAAAAACATTATTGGACCTGCTACCCCGTGATCTGTACCGGACCCATTATCTGCAACACGTCGTCCAAACTCAGAAAAGACCATTGACAACACATTATCTCCGTAACCTGCTGCTTTAAGATCATCATGAAAATGACGTATCGACTGAGAAAGACTTGTAAGTAACGCATCATGATTACCAGCCTGATTTGAATGCGTATCATAGCCTCCCATGGTAAGCATAAACACCTTAGTACCTATTCCCCCTTTAATTAACCTAGCGATTACATTTAAATAAGTTCCTAAAGAATTTTCTGTATCATAACCGACTCCGTCAGTATAGTCAGTAGAATTACTATAGGCTTCGTGAATGACACTAGCATAGGTATTAGTTGAATTTGTAAGTGCTCTTACAAACGAAACTTTATCTCCATAAGTACAATCAGGAAGATCTGTAGTATCATAAAGCTCCCCACTATTTATAATAGAAGCAAGCTTTGACATATTTTGAATAGCGAAACTATAAGCTGCAACATCATCACCATGGAAAGTATTGTTATTAGAAGTCCCTATTTGTAATGCCACGGGAAAATCAGGTTGATTTTCGACATAATCGGCATATTTATTCTTAAAATACCTTCCCATCCACCCTGTATCTACAGCTGTATCACTACTGGCTGCCCCCCAAATGTCAGAACCTTTAAAGTGTGACTGACTTTGATTTTCATAGCCTACACTATGTACTATTTTCATAGCTCCTTCATTCCAATTGGGAGTAAGTGTATTCATCAAATTAGGCATAGCATAATCATCACTTAAATTCCATAAGTCACTAGGATCTCTTTTTAAAGTTGGTCGATAATTTGCATATAAATCATATTGATTTAGAGGAACAATAGTGTTCAGTCCATCATTCCCTCCAAATAGCCGTACTAAAACCAAAATCCGATCGTTCTCATTATTCGCCAAAGCCTGAGTTAATGCATTATTTTCAAATACATCAACATTAGTATTGGCTAATGCTACAGAGCCAACTCCTGCGAGTCCTAAGGTCTGTAAAAAAGAACGTCGGTTCCATTTTTGATGATCGTGAGTATTACAATTTTTGTGATTTTTCATAAGTTATGTAAGTTGAAATTCAGGAAGTTTTATAATAAATTTTAACAAATTAAATATTTGTGTTGTAATGCCTTCGTATTCTAAGTTCCAAGTGCCATCCGTAAAATAGACTTCTGGTACTCCTTCCTTAAACACGTCTAATGCATTATTATAATCTTGTTGATGAGTAAGTGGTTGGGGAATAAAATGATCTACAATACCTTTAGAAACTACAGACACATCTTCATTCGTACTAAATAATGACTGAATAAAAGTTCGGAAGTGCTCTTTATTATAGCCTTGATTAGCTAATGTCTTTCCAAGAGCATCCCATCGTTGGAGAATTGTAATAGAACTTAACCAAGCTTCATCTCCTGGCCAACCTGCTACATTTGGAAAAGTAAACACCGTAGCTTCGACAAAACGAAACTTAAAACGTAATAGGTACACTAGATACTCTTGTTCATCATTTATAGTCGACGATACCCCAAAGTTCATAGGAACATCTTTTACCAAACCATAAATAAGATCTTGTGGACTTCTTATTATTGTTCCATAATTAGCTTCATCTACAAAATGTTCACTTTTAAACAACAAACTTAAAACAGGAGCAATTTCAAAGTTGTTAGCTCTAAAATACGTTGCTAACTGATTTACAATTTCTTCATTCACATCATAGGAAACAAAAAACTTATATAATTTCGTACAAATATACTCTGCAATAAGTTCCCCTTTTTCTTCAAAGAGAATATTGATCACATCATCATATCCCCAATTTCCTGTACGTCCAAAAATAGTTTTTTCAGTATTATCAAAAGTAGCTTCGCTAAAATAGACAGCAGATAAATAATCTTTACGATGATTATATCCAGTAAGTGCTCTTGCCGTTTCTTCTATATCTTGTTCGGTATATCCATTATCTACACCTAATGTAAATAATTCATACAATTCTCGTGCATAATTTTCATTAGGAGCTGTAGACTTGTTTTCCCATCCGTTCAGAAATCGTAACATTTTACTGTCACGCCCCACAGCATGTACAAAGTCTTTGAAATTCCCGATAAGGTATTTTGAATACGTCTGAAAATTTTGAAACCAATAAGGTGGTGACGATGAAGGTTCTTGAGTTACAAAGTGATTATGCCAAAACTGTAACAACTTTCCTGTTAATCTTGTTTCAATAACCTCTTGGGTATAACGATCCTCTAAGATATTTCTTGCATACTTATAAAAATTACTCTTGGATACCCCAAACGTATCTTCAAAATCAGTATTAAAACGAGGATAATCCCAAAACCCCCAACCAGGATCTTCAATATAAGGACGTTCTTGTGCTTCTAAAATTATTTCATCGACCAAGTCAGATGGTGTTTTTGTCAATGCATCGGTTAATAATGACGGAGAAGCACCATAAGCTATACGCCTATAAAAATGATGGGCACGCTGTGTATCCCAAGGCATTGTTGCCGAAGGTGTGTATAGGGTTAAATCGGATATATTACATATTGACATTTAATAACTTTTTAAATAAACCATATTTTAATTGAAGTATATATTACTCCCTTTTAGGTAAGCTGGTATTCAGGAAGCTTAACTATAAATCTTAACAAGTTGTATAACTGTTTTGCAATACCTTCATAATCTAGAGTCCATGTACCATCTGTAAAATACACTTCTGGTATTCCCTCTTTGAATACATCCAAAGCATTATCATAATCCTGTTGATGAACTAATGGCTTTGGCAAAAGATAATCTACAATTCCCTTTACCACTATAGAAACCTCTTCATCATTATTAAATAGTGCTTGCACAAAATTTTCAAACTGTATTTTATAATAATAATTTTGATACCACAGCACACTACTCATTGACTCCCATCTTGATATAATAGTCACAGAGCTCAACCAAGCTTCATCACCAGGGTAACCTGCTACATTTGGAAAATCAAATACTCTTGTATCTAATGTACCTGTTCTAGCTCGTAATAGATTCACTAGCAATTCTCCCTCATTTGTTTCTGAATTAGGCTCAAACTCCATAGGAAGATCTTTCACTAAACCAATTAGAAGATCCTGTGGACTTTTTATAATACTTCCATAATTAGTCTCATCTACAAAATGCTTACTCTTAAAAAGCATCTTTAATACAGGAGCAATCTCAAAATTTTCAGCTACAAAAAGTACTGCTAACTGATTTACTACTTGAATATTTACGTCATAAGAAACAAAAAATTTGTATAACTTAGTACAAATATATTCGGCTATAAGTTCTCCTTTTTCTTCGAAAAGAATATTAATCACATCATCATACCCCCAATTCCCTGTACGTCCAAAAATGGTTTTTTCAGTACTATCAAAGGTTGCCTCATTGAAATAAATACTAAGCCAATTGTTATTTCTTCGGTTGTAACCTGTCAATGCTCTAGCAGTTTCTTCTATATCTTGCTCAGTATAACCATTATCAACTCCTAGTGTAAACAACTCATATAATTCTCGTGCATAATTCTCATTAGGAGCAGTAGCTTTGTTTTCCCATCCATTAAGAAAAATCAACATTTTACTATCACGTCCTACAGCATGCACAAATTCTTTAAAGTTCCCTATAAGATGTTTCGAATACGTCTGAAAATTCTGAAACCAATAAGTAGGTGGTGTCCTTGGCGGTAATGTCACAAAATGATTATGCCAAAACTGTAGTAACTTCCCTGTTAATTGCGTGTCTATAGCTTCTTTAAAATAACGATTTTCTAGGTAACGCAATGTATCTTGGTAAATACCAATATTAATTCCAAAAGTACTTTCAAAATCATTAGTAATTTGGACACTATCCCAAAACCCCCAACCAGGATCTTCAATATAAGGGCGCTGCTGTGCTTCTAAAATTATTTCATCTACCAAATCGGATGAAGTTTTGGTCAATGCATCAGCTAATAGTGATGGAGAAGCACCATAAGCTATACGCCTATAAAAATGATGTGCACGCTGTGTGTCCCAAGGCATCGTTACCGAAGGTACATACTCTTCTAATGTTGAAGTATTACATATTGACATAATAAATAACTTAAGTTAAAAGACTAAAAAACAAACGCATACCAATCAAATTATTATTTGCCATATAAATACATTGAACTGTTCTTTTCTTATAAAAGAAGGAAAGAAACGACTTACATACGATATAGTCATTCTCAATTAGTATAAAATATCAATTCACCTATGTATTGGTATTAAAATATGTTTTTTTACAGATCAATTTTCATATGTGTACACTAAAGGTTATTAAACCTTAACTAAGCTGGAATTCAGGTAACTTCACGATATACTTCAACAAATTAAGTATTTGATTTTGAACACCTGTGTATGTTAAATCCCAAGTTCCATCAGTAAAATAAATATCTGGAACCCCTTCTTTGAAAGCGTCTATAGCATTTTGATACTCCAATTCACTGCTCATAGGTTTTGTCAAAAAGTGATCAACAAGTCCCTTTACAACAACCTCTACAGGGGTATCAATAGCGAAAGTATTTTTTAGAAAATTAACCCAAAAAGGATTATTAAAAACTCGCTGATACCATACCATATTATAAGCCTGCTCCCATCTTTGAAGAATCGTAACAGAACTCAACCACGCCTCATCACCTGGCCAGCCTGCTACATTAGGAAAAGTGAACACACCTCCTTCTAAACCTGCAAAACGAGAACGATATACCTTAAATAAATTATAATTATCATCTCTATCAGGAGAAAAATCCATGTCAACATCTTTCACCATACCAAAAATAAGATCCTGAGGACTCTTAATACAAGTACCATAATTAATACTATTCATAAAATGTTCACTCTTAAATAACTTACTTAACAATGGTGCTATTTCAAAATTGTGAGCAACAAAATAAACAGCCAACTCATTAATGATGTCTGAATTTACATCTGGTGAAACGAAGAATTTATAAAGTTTCGTACAAATGTACTGAGCTATAAGTAAACCTTTTTCCTCAAAAAGGATGTCAATAACATCATCATACCCCCAATTTCCTGTACAACCAAAAATAGTTTTTTCACTACTATCAAAAGTAGCCTCATTAAAATAAATGGATTGCCAGCTATCATCTCTTCGATTATACCCCGTTAAAGCTCTAGCTGTTTCCTGTATATCCTGTTCGGTATAACCATTATCGACTCCCAGGGTAAATAATTCATATAACTCTCGAGCATAATTCTCATTAGAAGCGGTCGCTTTATTTTGTAATCCATTAAGAAAGACCAACATTTTACTGTCTCTTCCTACAGCACTAACAAACTCTTTAAAATTACCTATAAGGTACTTAGCATAGGTCTGATATTTTTGAAATGAATATGTAGGTGGTATCGTATTTCCAAAACTAACAAAATGATTATACCAAAATTGTAATAACTTCCCCCTTAATTTATAATCTAAGACCTCTTGATAATACATATTTTGCACATATCTACTAGTATCAACACTAATACTAATGTCAATACCAAAAGTATCGCGATAGTCATTAAGAAAAGTCCCTAATCCCCAGTTTCCCCAACCAGGATCCTGTACATCAGGACGTGACTGTGCCTCTAATATTAACGCATCCACTAAATCAGATGGCGTTTTAGTCAATGCATCTGATAGCACTGTAGGCGAAGCTCCATAGGCTACACGCCTATAAAAATGATGTGCCCGTTGAGTATCCCAAGGCATACTTACGGAAGGTACGTATTCATTTAAAGTTAAAGCATTACATCTTGACATTAAAATTATATTTCTATTAAGGTTAAAATAATCATTTTCACTATCAATAATATAATAAAAATTGGTCTCTTAAACAAATTCAAAATCTACAAAGAGACACAAAAAAACGACAAAAAACACACTTTAAAATTCAATAACATATCTTGTATTAGGAGTTTCTAAAACTATATTTTGACCATAAAAAAATATATACCAACTAACTACAACAATAACACATAAATTACATTAACTCTCTAAATCCCAAAAAACATAAACACTTATTGAAAAGGTTTTAAAACTAGATTAAATCACCATTACTATCATAATTTCGAAAAAAAAATCTACACAACTAACTGTTGATCTCAATACATTTACGGCTAGAATATAAATAAAGTATATTATGGAGAAAAGTAAATATGTAAATACAGTTGATGGTTTTATGACTGCATCAAATTTATTTGAAACAGATGACAAAGCTAAAAATAGAGCAAACCTTATAACACTTGCCACTGCTAAAGAAAACACTTCGGATGAATCCCTAGATATTCTTTTAGAAAGGTACTTGAACACCTTATTAGATGAAAATCATACAACTTTAGACAGGACTGATGCTTTAGTTCATTTATTTAAAGATCTAACAAGTGACTATTCAACAGTAAGAGATAAAGACGATATTACCATAGAGGATTTAGATAGGCGACAAGCAATTATTAATATTGGAGCAAGGATCTGCAAGAGAGAATCTATCCCTGAAGGAATAGCAAGTATATTAAATAGGGCACAGTCTGGTCTAAACAAAGATCGTGCAGCTTATAATCGTCAATCAAAAGCTGAAAAAAGAACCAAATCATTTACACCTGGTATCTAGTTTTCTTTATAAAAAGAAAAAAGCCTCATTTCTTTTAAGTACTTAAAAGAAATGAGGCTTTTAATATAATTATACTATTAATTAATAATTTTCATGGGTCTAATTAAATGTAGGTCGGTAAGCTGCTGGTAAACTAGAAGCATTTTTAAATGTATTTGAAGTACTCTTCACATTACTTACATCCCACCCACTAATATCATGACTAAAAGCTGTAGCATTACGGAATGTTTGGAACATATTATTACATTGACTCATATCCCAGCCACTAATATCACTATTAAATGCCCTAGCACTATAGAAAGCATTTACCATCGTTTTAAACTGAGTAATTTTCCCCCAATTACTAATATCTCCGTTAAAAGAAGTCGCTTCTCTAAAAGTACTAAACAAACCTCCTAAACTAACCACATTCCAATCATTTAAATCCTGATTAAAAGCCCTAGCAGCACGGAAAGCATTAGACATACTAGATACTTTACTCACATCCCAAGTACCTATATTACCATTGAAAACAGTAGCATTCCAAAACATACTTGACATATTGGTAACATTACCCGTATCCCACTGATCTAAATCCTGATTGAAAGCAACAGCATTTTGAAAAGTTGATTGCATATACTCTACACTGCTAACATCCCAAGAATTGATGTCTTGATTAAAAGCTCTAGCACTTCTGAACATTCTTACAATATTAGTAACATTACTCATATCCCAACTACCAATAGGTTGATCGAAAGTTATAGCTCCATCAAACATAGCAGCCGTATTAGTAACATTACTCATATCCCAATGCCCTATATCACTATTAAAATATGTTGCCCCACTAAAAGCCCCGTACATGCTAGTCACAAGAGATAAGTCTGGAGCTGCTTCATCTTGAATGACTAAATTACCACAACCACTAAAAGCCCCGGTAAAAGACAACCACTGATTCTCGCCCCATTGCTCTACCGTTCGTAACTTTCTTGAATTAACATTACCATCTATAGCGGTTTGAGCAATTTTAGGAAAACGCCCTGTTATGATTATCGTATGTATTCCTGGGGTATCATAAGCATGCCTTATATCGCTAGTAACCCCTTGGTCTACCACACCATCTCCCCAATCAATATCGTAATCATATTTATACTGATAATCAGTATAAATAGAAATTTCTTCACCTGAATTTACAGTTTCCCAAGTGGTAATAAAAGCACCATCTTCTTCGATAAGATTAATAATATCTACAGCAAAATCGATGGTATTAGTTACACTCTCTCCAAGAGTAACTTCTATTTGCCCTGTAATTTGTGTATTAGACTCATAGTCAATTAAGGTAGGGTCTTTCACCATCATCTGATTACCTATAATTTTCAGTGCTCCTTCCACACTCTGGTTTAATAGGGTAAAAGTTGGTCTATTTTCGGCATCTGTTGAACGATAGCTCACTTCTGCTACTAAAGTATTAGCAATAGAATTTTCTTCTACACTACCCATAACAGGCTCTAAAGAAATAACATGATCAGGATTAATTAAATCTCCTTCTAGTTCTGTACAAGAACTAACCCCAACAGCCATAATTACAGCTGTTATAATTGTATTAATATATTTTTTATTGTAAAACATAATTCTTAAGGTTTTTTAATACCAACTGGATTATTATTCGTCATATAAATAAGCTGAATTGTTTCTTTCTTATATACAACACCATAATTTTTCAATTGATGTAAGTTGAGTAACTCAATTTTCTATACATATAGATATATAAAATGTATAGAATTAATATTCAATAAATAAATTCTAAATAGAGCATCCTTCAGGAAAAACAGGACTCACATAATTTGGAGAAGAAACACCTTGTCCGAAATTAGTACAATTACCTACGCTAGAAGTATCCCATGTGGATAAATCCTGATCAAAGGCAGTAGCTGTTTTAAAAGTCTCTCCCATATTAACAACTTTAGACGTATCCCAAATACTCAGATCTTGATTAAAAGCATATGCATTATGGAACATACGATACATATTAAGAACATTGGCAACATTCCAGCTACTGATATCTTGATTAAAAGCATGTGCATTATGGAACATATCTCTCATATTAGTTACACTAATTACTTCCCAGTTACTAAGATCTTGGTTAAACGTATACACATTAGCAAATGCGTATGCCATATCAGCCACTCTTTTCACATCCCATGCTGAAATATCCTGATTAAAAAGTTGAGCATTAGTAAAAATGTGATTCATATTTAAAAGATTACTCGTATCCCATGCTGAAATATCTTGATTAAAAACTACCGCATCATTGAACATATAAGTCATAGTCGTTACATTCTGCGTGTTCCAATCACTAATATTTCCATCAAATTGAGTTGCTTTTTTAAACATATGCCCCATATTTCTTACATTACTCACATCCCATGAATTAAGATCCTGATTAAACGTTACTGCATTAGCAAACATGTAAGACGTATTTTTTACTTGACTCATATCCCAACTATCAATAGATTGATTAAAGCTCCTAGCATCTAGAAAAACCGCATGCATCTGTTGTATGTTACTAGTGTTCCATCCACTAATATCTTGGTTAAATGAAATAGCCTCTCTAAACATATTAGAAATATTATTCACATTACTCATATCCCAATTACCTATATCACTGTTAAAATTGGTTGTACCATAAAATAATGAACTGAGATTAATATCTTCCGTAAACATAGGAGTATCCGTAGCATTAATAACAAGATTAGCACAATCTCTAAATCCATTTGTAAGATACTTCCACTCATTAGTCCCCCAAGCTTCAATAGATTTTAACTTAGCTGCATTACCTGTATTTTCCTGCGTAATTCCAGGAAACTGATTTCCCGTTATTGTCACTGTATATATTCCTGGTAATTCATAAGTATGTGAACGATCATCTGTAAGATTTTGATCCAAAGTACCATCACCCCAATCTACATTATAATCGTAATAAATTTCCTTTTCTTCATCTGCATGTGTATATATAATGATCGACTCATTTGCCTTAGTTGTTTCCCATGTCATTACAAAAGCTTCATCTTCTTCAATAGAATTTTCAAGATGAATCGTAAAATTGCTAATATAAGTTCCTGTTCCTAAGGTCGCCTCAATTTCTCCTGTAATACTAGAAATACTTTCATAATCAAATACACTAGGGTCATCTACAATCAATTGGTTATCCACTATTCGCAATCCCTCTAAACTTTGACTAGTTATCGTATAAGTAGGGGTATTCTCAGCATCAGTATCAAGAGAATTAAGCGTAGCTATAACGGTATCTTTTTCAGGATTTTCGTATATAGACAATTCTATATCATCTGTATATATAGAATGGTTGTAAAGTGTTTCTACTTCCTCTGTACAAGAACTAAAATGTAGCAGGGTGAGTATACTTACTAAATATGAAGAAGGTTTAGTAAGTTTAAAAGGTTTTAAGTACATAAGTTAATATTTTTCAAGTTATTTACTACACAATCAAGAGCCCATGAAAAAAGTGAGATGTATCAGAAAAGTACAATACGTTATTAGTAATTACAGCTCATCAACACCTTCTCACTGTAATAATGGTTTAATTTCTCAGAAGAAACTCAAAATAGCATATCTAATTTAAAAAAAAAGGAACACAATAAACACTTAAACGGATAAAAAACACCAAACAACCTATTAATTAACAAAAAACACTAGTTAAAAACACAAAATTAAACGTTTAATAGAACACATTTTCCACACAATAAAGAACGAAAACGATTTAGTATCAATTTCATCTAAATTAATTATTAAGAACTAAACAAAGGAATATATTTTTACAATTTCATTTAAAAAACCACCAAGAAAAAGAATATCTACTGAATAAAATCTTTCATTTACTGAAAACAACAATATTCATACTTAATATTTTTTCTAGTTTAACTACATTGAACACCTCAACACAAAAGAGATGTTACTCATTTGATCAGCAACTGATAACAGTAATTTTTTACACCTAATGTTTAAAATACACGATCATGCCTTCACTTTTTGACTCAATAGCAAATACAATTCCATCTATTTCTTCAGGAATAGACTATTGTCGTAGACAAATAGCGGACGTAATTGGAATAACAGATTCTTCGAATAATCAAACAACTGAAACTAAATTACCTTTACAAGATACTCCCCCTCCTTTCCCAAATTATAGTGATAGTGATAGTGATTGTGAGTTAGACTTTCGTCGTCCAAAATCACCTGAAGAATTAGCTAAAGAATTACCCCAAAAAAAACCTATTACAACACAATTACTGTACATAGGAGGCACACGTACTACTAAAGAAAATGTTGACGATTCATTAGGCTTATCTAAGTTAGAGGGTTCCAGCTTTAACATCACTCTGATTAGTGGGGTAGGTACAGGTAGAAATGTAGCTAGAACAGATGTTCTCAGAACGCCTGATAATAATACTCCACCTCTAAAAGACTATTCCTCATTATTCTTAGGAAGTGATAATGTTCGTCTAAGAAACTACCCCTCTGTGTTCTCAAGAGGTGATGCTCCTACTACATATAACTCTGAACAAGATTTAGAAGGGTTTGAAGAGGCACTTGGTAATAACGAAAATGAAAAGTTGTCTACAGTTACTCCTAGTGATGTTAGCACCTCTCATACGGAGGATGCATCAGATGAATATGCTAGTCTTACCTATCAGAACATAGCTGAACATCAGAGACATTTAATGCTCTCAGCAGAATGTTCTTCACAAGAATCATTGGAACCTCCTATTAATGATAGTAATCCTCAGTCTACTGAAATCATACTTAAGATAGATACACCTAATTACGATAATTCTAGTGATAGCTCTACTGATAGTTCTAATTCTAGTAGTGATGAAGAGAAAGAGAAAGAACAAAAGAAAGAGAAAGCAGAAGAAATAGGAATAGGGCGTAACATTAGAGCTAATATAAGAAGTGCCTTAGGCTACACAACTGATGTTCACATAGTGCATAATGGTGCATTTACAAAAATATTAGGGCAAAACCCTGAACATGCTATACTTGTTGGACATAGCAGAGGTGCTGCTGTAGGAATGGTAGGTATAATAACTCAAATGTATGCAGCAGCTTGTATTGAACTAGAAAACAATTCACTACCTGAAAATGAACGTAAAAGAATACGTCCTCTGTTTAGTGATAAGCTAAAAAAAATATCATTAATTTTTTTAGACCCTGTGGAAGGGCCTAATGAAGACATGATGGAGCTAAACGAACTAGGTATTTCCTTAAAAGAGATGATTGATACTATAGCACTAGTATCAGGAAAACCTGATTTATTTGACATTTCCTATGTAATAGGACGTTATGATCCTAGAGCCAACTTTAACATACCTACTAGGCATTTAGAATTTATAGAAGAAGGAAATTGTAGCGTATACTATACAGGGTTCTCCCACGGAGATATGGTAGACAATGTTAAAAATAATCCCGATTTTCCTATAGAATTATATGATCCATATACACCATCAGACCTAACTAGAGCAATAATAAAAAAATCTTTAGGACTTACTAGTCAAAAGGAGGTAGATCATATAGCAACATCCTTGCAAAATGCAGAATTAAAAGCCATACAATCACTTAAAAATAGAGAGCTTACCCGAGAAGAAAGAAAAGCGACTAAAGAAGAAAGAAAGGCTGCTAAAAAGAAGAAAAAAGAAGAACAAAAGAAAAGAGGAATTTCCGAGGAAGAGAAAGCTGCTAAAAAAGAAAAAAAAATCCGTAGGAGACTAAAAAAATATACTAGTCGTCTTAAATACGGTATGGATGACCCTATAATGTTCGTTGCAACCTCAATTTATGGAGGACCACTAGCAAAATTTCTAGTAGGTGAAGTCCCTTCAAATACACGACAACCATTTGCAATAAATAGGACTAAAAAAATATCACATGAACAACAACAAGCTTTGGAAAGCCTTGACGAAAGATATGCAAGAAAACTAGGACTAAATAATAATACACCTACAGATAATACTGAACAAGAATTACAAACAACCGGTAATGAAACAGAATCATATGATTTTTTTGAAAATATCCAGAACTCTGCTAATACAGCTTTCAATTGGCTTTCAAGTACAGCACAAGAGGTTGTAACGAAAATAGGTACTCCCGATATAGTCCCGGAAACAACAGAACGAGAATCACAAATAACTGACTTAGATCTTTCCGTTGAGCTGAGTGATGAAGATCTTACTTGTGATTACGGAAACATGCTATATACTGATGAAGAACTAGCCGAAAACCTACCTAGAGAGTTAGGTAATATTCCTATTGCTGAATGCAGGGTTGCAGAATTAGATGATATTCCTATTGCTGAATCTAGGGTTGTAGAATTAGATGATATTCCTATCGCTGAATGCAGGGTTGTAGAATTAGATGATATTCCTATCGCTGAATGCAGGGTTGTAGAATTAG
>CAYYNF010000004.1:0-3372 GCA_964472695.1 uncultured Flavobacteriaceae bacterium | reverse complement strand
ATTCCTATTGCTGAATCTAGGGGTGTAGAATTAGATGATATTCCTATTGCTGAATCTAGGGGTGTAGAATTAGATGATATTCCTATTGCTGAATGTAGTGTTGCAGATGACTACGTCTTTATAGGAAGTGTAACTTGTAGAGAAAACGATTTCCCTACTTTAAATGTTGAAAAAGCTGCTGTCATTACAGTTCAAGAAGATAACCCATATCCTGATGAAGGAATTAATAATAGACAAAACTATCCTGTAGCAATAGCAACAATCCCCACTAGTAATGTAGATGGAACACCGGAAATAACCTTAATTATGGATAGACCTATTGTAGAAAGACATAAGTCTAGCAGTATAATAGGGTTACCTTCTTCTCCTATAATTCCTAGCGAAGCTAGAAAACCTTTAATAAGACAGAATACGATGTAAAAACTATTTATTATAAAAACACAGTATTCAAACTACTAACATATATTAGCAATTAACAAGCTACACCACTCTTTTTCCTTTATGATGCAACTTATTCATACAACAAATAATATCTCAATTGATATTAAGAGTAATAAATATGAGATGTACCCTAAGGAACACTCACAAATATTTCCAATATAAAAAAATGGTATACATTTTGATTTGACATTATAGTAAGAATCATTTTTTGAATATACTAGCTGATTTTCAGCTTTAATAAGACTAAAAAATCAAGTCTGATAATAACTCCTATTTCTTCTTGTAATGCGATTATAATAGAAAAAAATCAGGAGACGTACGAAATCTTTATGCGTAATCCGTATCAGCCTAAAAAATTATAGTATATTTAAAAATATCAATAGTTTTCTATATGTTAAAGCAACAATTTAGTTTAAAACTTACTCAAAAATTATCTCCTCAACAAATACAATTGATGAAACTAATTCAACTGCCTACACAGGCCTTTGAAGAACGTATCAAACAAGAAATTGAAGAGAACCCTGCACTAGATACTGGTAAAGAGACGACTGAAAATGAATATGACGAGTTTGATAACAACACTAGTGAAGACGAATATGATAACGACATCAATATCGACGACTACTTAAGTGATGATGAAATCCCCAATTACCGCTTGCAAGCTAATAATTATAGTAGTGATGACAAGGAGCGAACAGTTCCGTATGCAGGAGGTACCAGTTTTTTACAGTATCTCAAAAGTCAGATTGATACATTTAGTTTAGGTGAAACTAACTATCAAATTGCATTATTCTTAATTGGTAGTATTGACGAAAGTGGTTATATACGTCGAAACCTCGAAGATATTACAGATGATCTTGCTTTTACACAAAATATATTTACCGATGTGGCTACCGTAGAAAATGTACTTTCGGTAGTTCAACAACTTGACCCTCCTGGAGTGGGTGCTCGTAACCTTCAAGAATGTCTGTCTATACAGATTAAACGTAGAAAAAAAACAACCAGTACCGTACTAGCAACACGTATTATTGATGATGCCTTTGAGCTATTTTCTAAGAAACATTATGAAAAATTGATTAGTAAATACGGAATTTCTGAAGAAAACCTTCGTGATTCAATAACTGAAATTGAAAGCCTTAACCCCAAACCTGGAGGGAGCTTCCCTAATAGTAACCGTATTATAGAACATATTGTTCCTGATTTTACAATTCGTATTATTGAAGGTAACCTAGAGCTTAGTCTGAATAATCGTAACACCCCAGAACTACACATCTCAGGAACCTATACCAATATGCTACAAGGCTATAAAGACAGTAAAGAAAAAACACGCTCACAAAAAGAAGCTGTCAGTTTTATAAAACAAAAATTAGATGCTGCTAAATGGTTTATAGATGCCATAAAACAACGCCAACAAACACTAATGCTAACTATGAACGCTATCATGAAGTATCAGGAAGTCTATTTTCTGTCTGGGGATGAACGCGACCTTAAACCAATGATACTAAAAGACATTGCTACCGAAATACAAATGGATATTAGTACAGTATCACGTGTTGCTAATAGTAAATATGTAGATACCCCTTATGGAACGAAGCTGATAAAAGATTTTTTCTCTGAATCAATGACCAATGACCAAGGTGAAGAAGTATCAACTAGAGAAATTAAAAAAATTGTAGAAATTACTATTGAAGAGGAAGATAAGAAAAAACCTTATACTGACAGTAAACTTGCAGATATCCTCAAAGAAAAAGGCTACCCCATTGCTAGGCGTACCGTTGCAAAATATCGAGAACAACTAGATATACCTGTAGCACGACTACGAAAAAAGATATAAAAAAACCAATTAACAACTATAAATCAATAATTTAATCGATTAAAAAACAAATTATAACGAAAAATCTTAAATAGGTTATCTTTAAAAATATAACCTATTTATTTTTATAAAAAAACGTTATCATGCTTCATGCTCCTACTCATCGTATCCCTACTAGAGAAGATGATCAAGACTCTATTATCATGGGATTAGCACTTCTATATAAAGACAATTTTGCCATAACTCCTTTTGAAGGTTTTCGTACTGCTTTAAAAAAACGTCAAAAAGACATAAATGAAGGCAAAGAAAACGTACCTCCACTAGAGGATTATAGATATCGTATTAGTCCTCGAGAAATATATGGAGAGATCAGACGCGTAGAAAGAGCAGGTACTCCTAACTATCCTTTTAATGAAAATAAGGTACATTACCTCTCCTTAGGAAAAATCGCTAAATATCTAAAAGATTCTGAATACGTAAAAGAATTAGGACTAACTGTTCGAGAAAACTCTATCAAACTTTTATTAAATCTATTCTGTGAGAACCACAATCAATTTAGAACAAACTTCCAACCAGAAATAGCACGTTTATCACTAGAATTAACCATGCTTCGATACATGACTGAATGTATTAGGCACTCATATAATTTAGGTGATTTTTTAAGTAAAAAGGCATACGAAAATATGTTCGAAAGTCTTGGTATAGATTTTCCTAAAGACCCTGATAAATCCTTAGAAGAACTATTAAAAGAAGTTAGGAAGCCTCGTAACATCGGGAGGCAAGGAGTTACTGGAATTCATATGTCTCTAGCTGAAGAATTTGTGAAATTATGTAGACAAAGATTTGAATACAGTACTGAACGTATTGCTATTCTACAAAAAGATGTACCAGCAAGAAATTGGTTTCAGAGATTATTTAGAATAAATGCCCCTAAAGCAACTTTAGGTTACGCCCCCTTCCCTTCTGCTGAAAGACTAAGGATCGAAAAAACTAATGAGGGTATAGCACTACAAAAAAAAAAGCTAGCTAATACCTCTGATATAAAGTTAGCATTAACACTTTATTCTCAGTTTGGATTATCAGAGGAGGAAAAAAAAATTCTGAGTTTTGCTTCAGAG
>CAYYNF010000003.1:29970-35765 GCA_964472695.1 uncultured Flavobacteriaceae bacterium | reverse complement strand
CTCCAAAAGAGCATTTGAGTTAATGAATCTATTAAGAGGTAATGTGTTTTTATTAAAGAATCTAAATTTTGAATTATTAAAAGATCTTAGCGAAATTAATTTAACTCAGCATGTTGCTTCTATCAACTATGACGATTATTATTGGGTAGATTTCTTTACAGATTCAGATTACTCATTTGATGCATTATCTAATTCTTTTGATTCATTTGACACATTTTCTGATTTAGGCTCTAGTTATGATAGTGCTTCTAGCTGGGACAGTGGCTCAGATTTTTATTAAAAAAATCTGACAAATTTTTATTGTAAACAAAAAAATAAATATACGATAATGATAAAAAAACTTAAATCATTTTTATTAACAGCATTAATAGGAGGGAGTTTCTATTCAAATGCTCAAATTAATGTTCAAGACTCTACAGCACAAGCGGTAGCGTATTGGTCTAAATCGGATTTGCAAAAGTATAAAGTCTATTACAATAAGTATAAGATTAAGGAAAATGATACTATTAGTACAGAAAAAACGACTTATAACGTAGATATAAAAGTGGTAGGTGCTGAACCAGATAGTTATACTATGGAGTGGTTTTACCATGATTATAATATGGAAACAGATAACCAGTTGTTAAAAAAGATCAATACTATAGCAAATGACGTAACTATACGATTCAAAACAGATCAGTTTGGAGCTTTTAAGGAGGTGTTAAACTGGAAGAAAGTAAGTAAGCGTATAGGTAAATCTGTTAAAGCATTACAGAAGGAATTAAAAGGTTTGCCTCAAATTAAAGAATTGTTTGCTAGTTTAGAAAACTCATACAAAACTAAAGAGTCTATTGAAGGAAATGCCATAAAAGATATATTACAATATTATGCTTTTCATGGTTCGTTATTTAAACTTAATGAAAAGTTAACAGGTGAAACATTGTCATTAAATAATTTAGGAGGAGAACCCTTCAAAACCACTATTGAAGTTAGTTTGGATGAAATTGATCCTACAAATGATACTTATATCATTAGAATGAAAAATACAATCGACTCTCAGCAACTAACGCATGAAACCTATCAGTATCTGAAAAACTTAAAGATGTTCGGGGATCAATTGCCTAAGGAAGAAGATTTCCCTGTTTTAACAAACGAGACGTATACAGTTTCGAGGATACATGGAGCTACTGGATGGGTAGTTTATAGTATGGAATCTAAAGAGTCTGTTTCAGATGGTGTTTTGCAAGTAGAGCAACGTGTCATTGAAATTCAATAAACTTTGATATGAGTTACCGAGGGAGGTATAAAAAGGATGTTTTTCCTTAAAGTAGTTCATAGAGAAGCAAGTGGTTCGGGAACTAAAGTGATCCTAAATCAGGAATAAATAATTCTTTAAAACTACGAATAAAGGGCTTCTTGTTATATATTTGTTAGTCATACAAATTAAATATGAATATAAAAGCATGGATTCAGGCAGCACGTTTACGTACGCTTCCGCTTTCGGTATCGGGTATTATTGTTGGTAGTGCTGTGGCAACTTATCAGGGGGCTTTCGATATTGGTATTTTGATAGGCTGTTTGCTTACGACTTTAGGTTTACAGGTATTGTCGAATTTCGCGAATGATTATGGCGATGGCGTAAAAGGTACAGATAACGCAGATCGTATAGGACCTCAGCGTGCATTACAGTCAGGAGCTATTACGCCTCAGCAGATGAAAAGAGGTATCATAGTTACGGCAATATTAACTTTTATTATTGCTTTAATTTTAATTTATGTAGCTTTTGGAAAGGAGAATTTTGGCTACGCTTTGTTTTATGTTATTCTCGGAGTATCGGCAATAGCTGCTGCAATAAAATATACAGTAGGTAAGTCCGCTTACGGTTACAAAGGTATGGGAGATTTATTCGTATTTTTATTCTTCGGCTTAGTAAGTGTTATGGGGAGTTATTTCTTATATACCAAGCATTTTGATCATCTTCTTTGGTTACCTGCAATTAGTGTTGGTTTATTAAGTTCTGGGGTGTTAAATCTTAATAATATGAGGGATAGAGAAAGTGACCAAAAAGCAGGTAAAAATACTTTAGTGGTAAGCATGGGAGGTGAAAATGCTAAAAAGTATCATTACTTTCTTTTAGTTACTGCTATGCTGTTAATGGTGGTATACACGGCCTGTTCTAATGCTGAAATGAGTCACTGGATATACATTGTTACTTTTGCTCCTATTATAAAACATTTACGTTTTGTACAGGAGAATACCGTGCTAAAAGATTTTGATCCAGAATTAAAAAAGTTGGCACTTTCTACTTTTTTTATGTGTATTCTTTTTACAATAGGCTTGTTAATCTGGTAATTTTATGAGAGCGAATTATTACAAACATATTTTAGAGTTTAAACGTCCTAGTGGTACTTCTAGAGGGGTGCTTAAGGTAAAAGAAACTTGGTTTATTGTTATTGAACATGGTCATAAAAGAGGAATAGGGGAGTGTGGTATATTACGAGGGTTAAGTATTGATGATACCCCTGAGTATGAGGAGAAACTAAAATGGGCTTGCCAAAATATTCATTTAGGGAAAGAAGCTTTGTATGATGCCTTAAGGGAGTTTCCTAGTATTCAGTTCGGAGTAGAACAGGCATTTTTGTCTTTACATTCACAAAATCCTTTTGAGTTATTTCCTTCTGATTTTACACAAGGAAAACAGTCTATTCCTATTAATGGTTTAGTGTGGATGGGTGAGAAGGAGTTTATGAAAAAGCAGATTACAGAAAAAATAGCTTTAGGTTTTGATTGTATTAAATTAAAAATAGGAGCTATTGATTTCGAAGAAGAGTTAGATTTACTGGGGTACATTCGATCTCAGTTTTCAGCAGATACTATTGAAATTCGTGTAGATGCTAATGGAGCCTTTAGTCCTGCTAATGCTTTACAAAAACTAGAGAGCTTGGCGAAGTTTGATTTACATAGTATTGAACAACCTATTAGGCAAGGACAGTTCGACGAAATGAGAAGCCTCTGTCAAAAAACACCTTTGCCTATAGCTTTAGATGAAGAGCTTATTGGAGTATTTGATTTAAATCAGAAATCAGAATTAATTACGCATATAAAACCTCAGTATATTATTATTAAACCTAGTCTTGTAGGAGGTTTTAAAGGTACTACAGATTGGTTATCTGTATTGGATAATCGTAGTATAGGTTGGTGGATTACTAGTGCTCTTGAAAGTAATGTGGGACTGAATGCTATTACACAGTTTACCTATACGCTTAATAGTTCAATGCCACAAGGTTTGGGTACTGGTGCATTATATACTAATAATATTGAGTCACCACTTCAGGTTAATCAAGGGGCTATAAGTTATTGTCCTGATTTATCTTGGAAAACGGAATATTTATAAATCGTATTATATAAAAAATATAATTCTATGTTTTTATCACAGGTTAAAAACTTTGAACGCACACAGTTTTGGCGTTATCTTGTAGGATCATTAATAGTTATTTTGGCGTCTTCTATAGGTCAGGTTTTGTTATTTTTTGGGTGGTGGTTTAAGCTCGATACTCTTGATAGTATGAAAACAATGACGCATACTGAGCTGATGCATATTTTAGATCCTAATACCACTTTAGTGCTTATTATGACGACTTTTTTGTTTGCCTTAATAGCACTTTATTTTGTAGTTACTAAATACCATAAACAGCCTTTTAAAACTTTGATTACTTCACGTAACAAGGTAGATTGGAAACGTATTTTTTTCTCTTTTTCTGTTTATTCTTTCTATGTGCTATTTGCGGTTTATGTTAGTTATCAAAACACTCCAGAAAATTACATTTGGAATTTCGATTTACTTCCTTTCTTAGGTTTATTTCTTATAGGGATAGTGATGTTTCCTATACAAATAGGTGTGGAAGAATTAGTATTCAGAGGTTATTTAATGCAAGCTTTTGCAAAGTTAGGGAGTAGTCGTCTTTTTGCCTTAGTTATGACTACTTTGGTTTTTGCAGGTTTACATGTTACTAATCCTGAAGTAGGAAAAATCGGTTATATTGCTATGTTTTATTATGTGCTATCAGCACTTTTTTTAGGTATACTTACCTTGTTAGACGAAGGGCTAGAGTTGGCTTTAGGTTTTCATTTTGCTAATAATTTTATGACGGCATTACTTGTTACTTCAGAATGGACAGCATTACAAACGAATTCTGTTTTAAAAGATATTAGCGAAGAGCCTGATATGGGTGTTTATATGTTATTACCAACATTAATAGTGTACCCTATATTATTACTAATCTTCGCAAAAAAATATAAATGGAATGATTGGAAAGGTCGTATATTTGGAAAACTATAATGGAAATAATAGGTTTGTTTGGAAATAATACGCCTTTTTATACCCTATTGATATAGTTTTAAGTTAGGATGTCTTATTTGTTAAAGACATAATGTCACGTCTTTTAATTTGTTTGTATTATTTATATCAAAACATGAAAAATCTATTATTTTAGTATAAATACCTAGTTTATTGTTATGAATCAAAAGCAACCAACTCAATACACAGAAGATAATATCCGATCATTAGATTGGAAGGAGCATATTCGTATGCGTCCTGGAATGTATATCGGTAAATTAGGTGATGGTTCTTCTTCTGATGATGGTATTTATATTCTTATCAAAGAAGTACTCGATAATTCTATTGATGAATTTGTAATGGGTACAGGAAGAACTATCGAAATAAATATAAAAGATTCTAAGGTAGTTGTACGAGACTACGGAAGGGGAATTCCTTTGGGTAAGGTAGTTGATGTAGTTTCTAAAATGAATACAGGTGGAAAGTATGATTCCAGAGCTTTTAAAAAGTCAGTAGGACTTAACGGAGTAGGTACTAAGGCTGTTAATGCTTTGTCAACTTCTTTCACTGTAGAGTCTTGTAGAGATGGGCAGTCGGCGTCGGCTGTGTTTTCGAAAGGAGAATTACTTGAAGAAAATTTTGTAGAAGAAACTAAAGCTCGTCGAGGAACAAAAGTATCTTTTGTAGCGGATAATACGATTTTTAAAAACTATAAATACCGTTTTGAGTATGTTGAAAAAATGCTCAAAAACTACGTTTATCTTAATCCAGGTTTAACCATTGTTTTCAATGGAGAAAAGTATCATTCTAAAGATGGATTGAAAGACCTATTATCGGAAAGTATTTTAGAGGCAGACCGATTGTATCCTATCATTCATTTGAAGGGAGAAGATATCGAAATAGCTATTACGCATTCTCGTACTCAGTATGCTGAAGAGTACCATTCGTTTGTAAACGGACAGCACACTACGCAAGGAGGGACACATCAAGCTGCTTTTCGTGAGGCGATTGTAAAAACAGTTCGTGAGTTTTATAATAAGAGTTTCGATGCTAGTGATATTCGTAAGTCGATTGTGTCGGCAGTGAGTATTAAGGTTATGGAACCTGTTTTTGAGAGTCAAACAAAAACAAAATTAGGTTCAACTGATATGGGGGGGGATTTCCCTACAGTACGTACTTATATTAATGATTTTGTAAAGCACAAGCTGGATAATTTTTTACATAAAAATGCTGAAGTTGCAGAGGCTTTACAGAAAAAGATATTACAGGCTGAAAGAGAAAGAAAAGAACTTTCGGGTATTCGGAAGTTAGCACGTGATCGAGCTAAAAAAGCTAGTTTACATAATCGAAAGCTTAGGGATTGTAAGGTGCATTTGGGAGATGCTAAGAATCCGAGAAACTTAGAAACTACCCTGTTCATTACTGAGGGAGATTCAGCAAGTGGATCAATTACGAAATCTAGAGATCCTAAAACTCAGGC
>CAYYNF010000003.1:18273-29870 GCA_964472695.1 uncultured Flavobacteriaceae bacterium | reverse complement strand
AGGGAGATTCAGCAAGTGGATCAATTACGAAATCTAGAGATCCTAAAACTCAGGCCGTTTTTAGTCTTAAAGGAAAGCCGCTGAACTGCTATAACATGAGTAAAAAAGTGGTGTATGAAAACGAAGAATTTAATTTACTGCAGGCGGCACTAAATATAGAAGAATCTTTGGAGGATTTACGTTATAATAATATTGTTATTGCTACCGATGCTGATGTTGATGGTATGCATATTCGTTTATTATTAATCACATTTTTCTTACAGTTTTTCCCTGAATTGATAAAAGAAGGGCATTTGTATATATTACAAACACCACTTTTTAGGGTGCGTAATAAGAAAAAGACTATTTATTGTTACACTGATCAAGAGCGTATTGATGCTATTCAAGAGCTTAAACCAAAACCAGAGATTACACGATTTAAGGGACTCGGGGAAATTTCTCCTAACGAGTTTCAGCATTTTATAGGTGAAGATATTCGCCTTGACCCTATTATGCTTGATAAAGAAAAATCAATAGAGGAATTATTGGAATTTTATATGGGGAAAAATACTCCTGATCGCCAAAAATTTATTATTAATAACCTTAAGGTAGAGCTAGATAAGGCAGATGAATAAAGTAGCTTTTTGATATAAAAAGCAATTTAAATTACAGACCAATTATTAGTGACTTTTTAATATGTTAGAAGACCAAAATACAAACGAATTGAATTCAGAAGAGAATATCCAAAATCATGAGGGCGAAGTAATAAAGAAGGTTACAGGAATGTACCAAGATTGGTTCCTAGATTATGCTTCTTATGTGATTTTAGAGCGTGCAGTACCCGCTATAGAAGATGGACTAAAGCCAGTGCAGCGTCGTATTTTGCACTCTATGAAAGAACTTGATGATGGTCGTTACAACAAAGTCGCTAATATTGTAGGGCATACCATGCAGTACCATCCACATGGTGATGCTTCTATATCAGATGCTATGGTACAGGTAGGTCAAAAAGACTTACTTATTGATATGCAAGGTAACTGGGGAAATATTCTCACAGGTGACCGTGCAGCAGCTTCTCGTTATATTGAGGCACGTTTGTCTAAGTTTGCTTTGGATGTGGTTTTTAATCCCAAAATTACAAATTGGCAGCTTTCGTATGATGGTCGTAAGAAAGAACCTATCAACTTACCTATCATGTTTCCACTTTTGCTTATGCAAGGAGCAGAAGGAATTGCGGTAGGTTTAAGTACGAAAGTACTACCTCATAATTTTTTGGAGTTAATTGAAGCATCAATAAAACATCTTAAGAAAAAGAGCTTTGAAATTTACCCCGACTTTCCTACTTCGGGTATTGCCGATGTAACGAATTACAATGATGGACTCAGAGGAGGTAAAGTACGTGTGCGAGCCAAGATCGAGCAACGTGATAAAAACACATTGGTAATTACTGAAATTCCTTTTAGTACAACAACGACTTCACTTATTGATTCGGTGTTAAAAGCAAATGATAAAGGTAAAATCAAAATTAAAAGAATTGAAGATAATACTGCTGCTAGTGTAGAAATATTAATTCACTTAGCATCAAATGTATCTCCAGATAAGACCATAGATGCTCTTTATGCTTTTACAAATTGTGAGGTCTCAATATCTCCACTGGGTTGTGTAATTCAAGATAATAAACCTCATTTTGTAGGAGTTACCGAAATTCTTAAAAGATCTACAGATCACACGGTTGATTTATTAAAACTAGAACTTGAAATAGAGCTAGGGGAGTTACAGGAACAGTGGCACTTTGCTTCATTAGAACGTATTTTTATAGAAAATCGTATTTATCGTGAAATAGAAGAGCAAACTACTTGGCAAGGTGTGATAAATGCAATTAATGATGGTTTACAACCTCATATCAAACACCTTAAACGAGCTATCACTGAAGAAGATATTACAAGGCTTACCGAAATTCGTATTAAGCGTATTTCTAAATTTGATATAGATAAAGCTTTACAAAAGATAGCAGCACTTGAAGGTCAAATAGAAGAAAAACAACATCATTTGGCTCATCTTATCGATTATGCTATAGCTTATTTTACAAGACTTAAAAAAACTTATGGAGAAGGGCGTGAGCGTAAGACGGTATTACGTCGTTTTGAGGATATTGAAGCTACTAAAGTGGTTATGCGTAATACCAAACTTTATGTGAATAGGGAGGAAGGTTTCATAGGTACGTCACTACGCAAAGATGAGTATGTTGGAGATTGTGCTGATATTGATGATATCATTTGCTTTACTAAGGACGGAAGTATGATGGTTACTAAGGTAGGTGCTAAAACTTTTGTGGGTAAAAATATTCTTCATGTAGCCGTTTTCAAGAAAAAGGATAAGCGTACTATTTATAATATGATTTATAAAGACGGTAAATCGGGACCTTATTATATGAAACGTTTTTCGGTTACTGCCATCACTAGGGATAAACTTTATGATTTAACTTCGGGAAATAAAGGTTCGGAAGTGCTTTACTTTACAGCGAATCCTAATGGCGAAGCTGAGGTTGTAGGTGTAAACTTACGTAAAGTACCAGGTATAAAGAAGTTTTCGTTTGATATTGATTTTTCAAACTTACTGATCAAGGGGCGTGCAGTGCGTGGTAATTTAGTAACCAAGCATCCTATCCGAAAAATCGAATTGAAACAAGAAGGAGTTTCGACATTGAAACCTCGAAAAATATGGTATGATGATACCGTAAAACGTATTAATACGGATGGTAGAGGAGTTCTGTTAGGAGAGTTTAAGGGGGAGGACTATCTATTGATGATTACTAAGAAGGCCGAAATAAAAACCTTAAAGCCAGAACTTACACTTCACTTTCCATCCGATATGTTAGTATTAGAAAAATGGGAGCCTACAAAGCCTGTTTCATGTGTGTATTATGATGGTGAAAAACAACGCCATTATGTAAAACGTTTTTTGGTAGAGGCAGGAAAAGAAGAGGTGTTTATTTCAGAGCATAACGGTTCGCACTTAGAGGTGGTTTCTACAGATTATCTTCCGCAAATAAAAATAGTATTTGCTAAAATAAGAGGAAAAGAGCAACAACCTGATGCTATAATAGCATTGGAGGAGTTTATTGCTGTGAAAGGAATTAAAGCTTTGGGTAATCAGCTAACCACGGATAAGGTGAAGCAAATTCAGCTTATAGAACCTTTACCTTACACTTTGCCTGAGGAGGATATCCCCATTGATGAGCAAAATGAAGTGCAAGAAGAAACATCATCCATTAGCACAACAGATACACCAGATCTCTTTTCATAATTAATACAATGCCAATTAAATTTTTATTTACACGACAAATAAAAATTTAATTGGCATTAGTATTTTATGAGAGATAATAAACTTAAAAACCTAAATATATAAATATGAAAACAGAACTATTAAATAATCTTACAGAAAATTCTGTTAAAGACCACACTACTCACATTAAGGTAACTAATGACGCTTTACGTAATTTTTCTAAAGGTATTTATGGATTTACACAAGGAAAAGATCATGAAGTACCCATTGATGGTATTTACTCTCCTGAAGAAATGCTAGATCACATGAAACGTATAATAACACAGAGTTTATTAGGGCACTCATCCATGAGTGGGGTTTCGTTGTCAGAATCTGAATTAGATTTTGTAGGTCGGCAATTAGCAACTTCTGAAATGGCACTATATTCTTATAATATTGTAAAAAGGGTTTTTGATCAGATTAATGAAAGACGTAATGCTTGTCGAGCTTCTGTTTCGGAAGAGCCAAGGCATTCTAATAAAAATAATTTATCATTATAATAAGTAAAGTTTGAGTAGTTGATCTTATTAATAGACCGTATAAACCCCGTATTACTAGTTTAACTTAGTAATACGGGGTTCTCTATTGGGGATATTGTTATTAAAAAAAATAAAAATATCTAGAAAACCACAATGTTACCCCATTTTGATACGTATTTTTGTAGAAAAATTGCTGAAACTATTATGCTAAAAAAAACCTTTAGTTTTTTGTTTTCTACACGTCTTATGGCGTTACTTTTTGTTGTATTTGCGGTAGCTATGGGAGTGGGGACTTTCATAGAGAATGATTATGGAACACCAACTGCACGTATCTGGATTTATAACGCTTGGTGGTTCGAGTCGGTCATGTTCTTATTTCTAGTAAATTTTATAGGGAATATCAAACGCTACCAGCTACTTCAGCCTAAAAAATGGCTTACACTTATTTTGCATCTTGCTTTTATTCTAATTCTTGTAGGAGCATTCGTAACCCGATACATCAGTTATGAGGGAATTATGCCTATCCGTGAAGGTGAGACCACAAGTAAGTTTTTGTCTGAAAAGACCTATTTACAAGTATATCTTGATGGAAACCTTAAAAATGAGGCAGGAGAGTTGCAACGACGTGTGTTAAAGAAGAAACTTGAAGTTGCTGAAAAAACAGCTAATCATTTTGTGATTCAAACCGATTACAACAAGCAACCTGTAACTATTGAATATATAGATTTTATTTCGGGAGCAGAAGAGGGGTTAGTGCCTACTGATGACGGAAAGCTATATTTAAAAATGGTAGAGTCAGGAGATGGTACACGTCACGATCACTTCCTTGAAGAAGGGGTAGTTACCAATATTCACAATATATTGTACGCTTTTAATAAACCAACACCTGGTGCTATTAATATTAGTTATGACGAAAATAATAATTACACTATTAGTAGCCCTTTTGAAGGAAGCTATATGCGTATGGCAGATCAAGAGAAAGGTACTGTATTGAAGGATAGCGTACAAGTATTGCAACGCCGTTCACTTTACAATATGGCAGGTACGCAGTTTGTATTTCCAGATCCTGTTGTAAAGGGGAGGTATGATATTATTCCTTCTCCAATCAAGGAAAAAGGACAGGAAGATGCGTTAATCGTAAAAGTAACAACACAAGATCAAAGTAAGGTATTTAAGTTACTAGGAGGGAAGGGAGTTGCTAACGACTTTATACAGTATAAAGTAGGTAATTTAGATATTTCTGTGCGTTTTGGTTCGGAAGAGCTAAAGTTGCCTTTTGCATTAAAACTGAATGACTTTATTGCAGAAAAATATCCAGGAACAGAAACTGGATATTCATCTTATAAAAGTAAGGTTTCGGTTATTGAAAATAATCAGAGTGTAGATCACGATATTTATATGAATCATGTACTAGATCATGGAGGATATCGTTTCTTTCAGGCTTCATTTGATCCTGATGAGAAAGGAACTATTCTGTCAGTAAGTCATGATTTTTGGGGAACATGGATCTCTTATATAGGTTACTTTTTACTTTATGTAGGGCTTATGGGAATTTTGCTCGTAAAAGGTTCACGATTTAAAGACTTGGAAGAGATGTTAAGTAAAATTAAAGCGAAAAAAGCAGCTTTGTCTATAGTATCGTTAGTTGCTATGTTGTTTTTTTCTAAGCCTGCTGAAGCACAGTCTTTGTTGCCAGAAGAAAATCACGCATCAACACGTCCTTCACGTAAGCAACTCGATTCAATTATATTGGCTAATGCAGTAGATAAGAAGCATGCCAATGAATTTGGTAGACTCGTTATTCAGGATGAAAGCGGGCGTATGAAGCCTGTAAATACGTTTGCCTCTGAACTTTTAAGAAAGCTTAGTAAGAGTGATCAGTATAAAGGACTTAACCCTAATCAGGTTATGCTATCAATGTTACAGAACCCTACCTTGTGGTTTGATGTACCTTTGATTTATGTCGATAAAAAAAATGATAGTATTCGTAAGATTTTAGGAACACCGAAAGGAGAAAAGAGAGTTTCTTTAACAGACCTTTTTAACCCTGATCTTTCTTATAAGTTAGAACCTTATTTGGAAGCGGCTACAATTACCAATACACCTAGTAATTTCGAAAAAGATTTTATTAAAACACATGAGAAGTTCTATTTACTGAATAGTACTCTTATGGGGGATGTAATGCGTATTTTTCCAATTCCGAATGATGAAAATAATAAATGGATTGCGGTTTCTCAGTTAAAGGAAGCTCATTATAAGGGAATAGATTCGTTATTTACACATCAAATTATTCCTTTATATCGTAATGCACTTCTTAACGCTAAACAAACAGGTGACTATAAACAGGCACAGACTTTTTTAGATGGTATTAAAAAGTTTCAAGAAAATTACGGTAGTCAAGTAATGCCTACTAAGGAGCGTATTGATACTGAAATTATGTATAATAAGTACGATATTTTTAGGAAGTTATTTTCGTACTACATGTATGCAGGTGTATTCTTACTATTATTCGTAATCATAGGGATATTTTATCAAAATAAATTTATTAAAGCTCTAATATGGTCAGGTAAAATTTCTGTTTTCTTACTGTTTATAGCACATACAGCTGGATTAATTGCACGTTGGTATATATCAGGGCATGCTCCTTGGAGTGACGCTTACGAATCTATTATTTATGTAGCTTGGGCAACGCAATTTTTCGGTCTTGCTTTCGGAAGAAAAAGTGATCTTACTGTTGGAGCAACAGCTTTTGTAAGTGCAGTTATTCTTATGGTAGCACATTGGAATTGGCTAGACCCAGCTATCGGAAACTTACAACCTGTACTAAATTCTTATTGGTTAATGATTCATGTGGCTGTAATTGTAGCCAGTTATGGACCTTTTATGTTGGGAGCAATTTTAGGAGCTTTGTCTTTGTTACTCATGTTGTTTACCACAAAAAAGAATAAAGAGAAAATGTTGCTCAACATAAAAGAACTTACTGTTATTAATGAGATGTCCCTTACTGTTGGGCTTGTAATGCTTACCATCGGAAACTTCTTAGGAGGGCAGTGGGCTAATGAAAGTTGGGGACGTTACTGGGGTTGGGATCCAAAAGAAACTTGGGCATTGATTAGTATTATGGTATATGCATTCGTAATTCATATGCGATTAGTACCAGGTATGCGTGGTCGATGGTTGTTTAATTTTGCTTCCCTTATGTCAATAGCTAGTATTATGATGACTTATTTTGGAGTGAATTTCTATCTTTCAGGATTGCATTCTTACGCTAGTGGAGACCAAGTAATCACTCCTGATTTTGTATGGTATTCTGTAGCTATTGCTTGTGCATTAGGAGTAGTATCACTTTGGAAGTATCGAAAATATTATAAGAAGTAGGGGGTAACTTTCAATTATTTTTTCCTTGAAAATAAAACTATGAGGTTGGAATTATGTGATTTCAACCTCATAGTTGTTTTTGAAGATATTTTTATACTAAGTTAAATTCAGCGCCTGTTTTTTCTTCTGTGATTTCCCATAATTTTTCCATAGTTATTTTATCCTTCACAAACTCTTCCATTTTACAATCTCCTACAGGACCTACCCATTGCATTTTTCCAGTAGGGCCGTAGTATGCTTCGGGGTCAAGGTTAGGTTCTGTAGCACACATAACTTCAGGGTAAGCTCCTTTTTCTGCCGATTGAACAATAGGAAATTTAGACATAATCGAGAAAAGGATTCGATCCTTTTTACTTGCTGTATCTCTTATTAAGGTTGTTCTAGAGGCTCCAGGATGACATACGTAAACTTCCACAGATTTATTCGCTTCTTTTATTCTATTTTGTAATTCATAAGAGAATATCATTTGAGCCAATTTACTATGACAGTAGGTTTTCATAGGATTGTAATTTTTGTCAAAATTCATATCATCAAATTGAATTTTCTTTAATCCCATTTTATAGCCTTCACTTACCACAGTTACTATTCGTCCTTTCGATTCTTCTATTTTATTATAAAGGAGGTTAACTAATAGAAAGTGCCCGTAGTGGTTAATTCCTATATGACTTTCAAATCCATCTTTTGTGAATGTTTGTTTGGCTATTTGGGCTACTGCTGCATTACAAATTAGAGCATCAATCTTTGGGGTGTTTTTAATGATTTGCTCTGCACCTTTTCGTACTGAATTTAGATCACTTAAATCTATTTGTATAAAAGAAACATTAATATCTGGTTTAAGGCTACTTTTTAGATCTGAAATAGCAATTTTTGTTTTTTCTTCATTTCGGTTAAGCATAATTACTTCAGCACCTTTACTCAAAAGAATTTTACTAGCCTCAAAGCCAGTCCCAGCATTAGCACCTGTAATTAGGAATGTTTTACCTTCTAGGTTATCAAGTCTGCTAGGTGTCCAGCCTTCTTCTCCAAAATTTACGTTACTCATTGTATTATAGTTTATCTCTATGTTTTATCAGAAAACGAATATGCTTTTCAGATAATTTTATGCATCCATCTTAAATGTAGTGTTTTTTAATTTTAAGAGAAACTATGAGATCTTTTTAATTTATCTTTTCTAGTAGTGCTACTAGGTAATTTTTGTCTCTCCGCTCTTGTCGCTAGCTCACTTCTTTCTATAGTTCGATGGGACATACGTTCAGCAAAATTATTTGTATTCATTTGTGATTCCGATTGATTTTGTTTTTTTGAAAAGTTTATCCATATACACGCTCTTTCATCTACAGGAACAAATATTTCTTCAGGGGTGTATTTTTTGTGGTATTCTTTTGGATTTATAAAGAGGAGATTGAGCTTGTCATAATCGATATTCTGTGTTTCAGGGTTTACAAATTGTTTATGGAAATGCTCGTAATTTTCAGGAGACTGTAGTGAATAGAAAAAGTTTATAATATCTACCTCACCAATTTTCGGAGTTACATGGTTAAAATCAAAATCAATTTGATAGTGATGTGTCTTAAGTGGGGCTGCCCCTTGTAAACTTTGTAGTATATTTCTGAATTGTTTGTTAAGTAGTCGATTTCTATTTTCAAAAAAATTAGCATGTTGTCCTAAATACAAACGATTTCCACTAGAGGATCTTTGTAGAGATACCTGTGTGCGTCCAGTGGTGTTATATACCCACGTACCTTCTGCTAAAGGTGCTGTGCCTTGTAGTGTTGTACGCATAAAAGGATTAGCAGGTCTTCTGTCAGTTGTTTCTAGTTTAGATTCTCCACATAATATAATTCCCCTTTCCTCTTCACCTAAACTTACAGAAGATAAATATTCACTTCGTTCTAAATGAATGACCCCTGTATCAGTAGTTGGTCTGTTACGGTGTAAATATCTTAGTAAAGATGTGATTTTTTCACGCCCCTGAAAGCAAATCATAGGAAATAGATCTCCTCCTCTCGGGGTAATACCACTCATATCATGTATTCTATGTGCTAATTCATTGTTATCAGCGTGTCCGTTAAAAATATGTAAGTTTCCTCTTCTTAGATTTATCGAAGTATAGTTCCGCATATAAATTCCTGAATGATTTAAGGTTGTTTCATGTTCTCCTGCTTCTCTATTGTCAATACGACTTTGACAAGTCAGTAAATTCGGTATATGTTGCTGTTCTTGTCTCGAAAATTCAGGCATTACCGATATTCCATACCTTTGCTCAAAAAAAGGAGTTATAGCTTGAGACATTAACTCTTTACTATGATTAATAGGAGGTCTATGAGCATTCATTTCAGAGCAATATGCGATATTCATTTCGTTTATTATGCTATGAAGTTCCTCTAGAGACTCTAGTAGTATAGCTTCTTGTTCTTTATCAGTAATGGAAAAACTTTCAAAGTATAATTTCCCCGTATTTGTATCATAACTTAGATCATTTACAATGGATCTTATATTTAATAATGTCTCTCGACATTTAGGATTTTCATAACTATCCAAAGAGAATGTCGTATTATGATTTGTAATTTCTTGTAGTGTAGCGATTATCAAAGGAATATTCATGCCAAATTCTTTAAAATTGACTTATCTAATAGTATGATTGATACTTTGAGATAAATTGTTTACTATGAGTTTCTTATTTTAATAACGTTTGACTTTCTATTTTATTGTATAATTTATAGTATTTTTTTAGGATTATGTAGTCTTTTATCTCTATTTGATAAGACTTACACTGCAGGGTTAAATTGCATATTTATACGGAATATTTACTCATAACTTGTATAAGTTGTTTCATTTTTTATTCTAGTGACGACAAAAAAATAAGGTAGTAACTTTAAATTACTACCTTATTTTATATTTTAATTGCTATGATGGTTATTTAGATACTGTGAAATAGATATAAATATTTACCATTTACTAGCTCTATTCTGTAAGATATAGTCTAGAATAACTATTGCACTCATTGCTTCTACGATAGGTACTGCTCGTGGTACTACACATGGATCATGACGTCCTTTTCCTTGCATGGTTACAATTTCACCGTTTTTATCAATAGAGTCTTGATCTTGCATAATTGTCGCTACAGGCTTAAAGGCAACATCAAAATAGATATCCATTCCATTAGAAATTCCTCCTTGAATTCCACCTGAATAGTTTGTTTTTGTTGTCCCATTCTGATTAAATAAATCATTATGCTGGCTACCTTTTAAACTCGCTCCCTCAAAACCGCTTCCATACTGGAAACCTTTTACAGCGTTAATTGATAACATTGCTTTTCCGAGTTCAGCGTGCAAACGATCAAATACAGGCTCACCAATACCTACAGGAATTCCTTTAATTACGCAACTCACGACACCACCTACCGTATCACCTTCTTTACGAATTTGTTTAATATAGGCTTCCATTTCAGAGGCTAGTTCTTGATCAGGACAACGTACAATATTTTGTTCTGCACTCGCTGGGTCTAAGTCTTGGTAAGGTTTGTTTAATTTTATAGGTCCAACCCCACTTACGTATGCTTGAAAAGAAATATCTCGAAGTACTTGTTTAGCTACAGCTCCTGCTACTACACGACAAGCAGTTTCTCTAGCAGAAGAGCGTCCTCCACCTCGATAATCACGTACGTCCCCGTATTTTTGGTAGTAAGTGTAATCAGCGTGTGAAGGTCTGAAAGAATCCTTTATATGTGAATAATCTTTTGATTTCTGATTAGCATTTCTAATAACGAAACCTATAGAAGTTCCTGTGGTTACTCCTTCAAAAATTCCTGAAAGAAATTCTACTGTATCAGGTTCTTTTCTTTGTGTTACGATAGCAGACTGCCCAGGTTTTCTTCTATTCATTTCTTCTTGAATCGCATCGAGATCAATAGATATACCCGACGGACAACCATCGATAACTCCTCCAATAGCTACTCCATGTGATTCTCCAAAAGTAGTTACTCTAAAAAGTTTTCCAAAACTATTACCAGCCATTATATTTTTTTTTCAAAAATAAGCTTTCACCCCCTAATTTTAAAACAAAAACAGAATCTATTATAAATATTTGTTCAATTTTTATGTGAAAACATATAATTACACGTTAAGCTAATCTTAGAAAAACAACTTAATCATTCTTCAAATTATTAGGTAGACTAGTTACACATTTATTAACAGTTGATGTTTTGTAATCAGGCTTCCTAGTTCATCTTTTCGACTAGGAAAAAGGAGCGTTTTACTTTACTAACATTACCAGTTAAAATAGAGGCTGTTTTTACAGTGCTGTTAGGAGGGATTCATACCCCTAACAGTACTTATTAACAAGCTTAAAACGAAATAGAATAAGTTTTAAGTATCCTTAATTACCTTTAGAAAATTGATAATTTATCTTATAAAACGTATTTATTTAAAAATAAAT
>CAYYNF010000003.1:0-18263 GCA_964472695.1 uncultured Flavobacteriaceae bacterium | reverse complement strand
GTGATGTTGCGATTACCATTTGTTGAGTTTCTGAAAAATATTAAAAAAACATAAATTGTTAATTTCATTCTATTATCTAGAAGCTGTTTTTAGATCATTTTGTTAATAAAATTTTTTCTTTAATTGTCTCTAGTATTTTAGTTGGGCACTTTATTGGTTTTCTTGTGTCAACACTTATAAATACTAGGGTTGATGAAGCATCGGCTAATAATTTTCCTTCTTGGTTGTAAATTTCATATTCAAAAATAATTTTAGCTGTAGGTAATTTTTTTAAAAAAGTTTTAATAGTTAATTCATCACCAAATTTTGCTGAATGTTTATAATTTATATTAATATTCACAACAGGTAACATAACCCCTTCATCTTCCATTTTTTTGTACGAAAACCCCAGTTTATCGAGCCAATCGATTCTTCCAACCTCTAAATATTGAGCGTAATTACCGTGGTATACCACTCCCATTTGATCGGTTTCAGCATACCTGACATTTAACTTAATTTCTGTTAATATTTTGTTCATAAGTCTACATTTTATAATGTTAAAAAATGATTTCTATTAGATAAAAAAAACTAATAAATCAATACAAAGTCTGTTTTTTTATTAGATAATTTGTTTACATATTTGCGACAGGTTTTCCACCAAGAAAACCTATTACGCCAATCCCTATATATAATTAATAATATTGAAAGTTCTATGAACAAAACAGCTCAAGAAGCATGGACTAGTTGTCTCTCATTCATAAAAGATAACATTAGTCCACAAGCTTACAAAACTTGGTTTGATCCTATCCTAGCTGTAAAGCTAGTTGATAATGCTTTGAGCATACAAGTTCCTAGTAAGTTCTTTTATGAATGGTTAGAAGAACACTACCTAGAAATTCTAAAAGTAGCTCTTGTAAGGCAACTTGGAGATGATGCTAAATTACTTTACGAAATCCGTATGGAAAATTCATCAGAAAATAGTAAAGCTTTTACTCAGAATATACCTTCAACAGATCGACCATCTATTCAGTCACAGAATGTAAATGTACCGATTAAAACGAAAAGTGTTGAGCTAAAAAACCCTTTTGTTATACCAGGTATACGTGATGTTAAAATAGACTCACAATTAAATTCTAATTATAATTTTGATAATTTTCTAGAAGGAGATTCTAACCGATTAGCACGTTCTGCAGGTATGGCTGTTGCTAATAAACCGGGAGGAACTTCTTTCAATCCATTATTGATTTTTGGAGGAGTAGGTCTAGGAAAAACTCACTTAGCACATGCTATTGGTGTTGAAATAAAAGAAAAGCATCCTGAGAAAACAGTTCTTTATATTTCTGCTGAAAAATTCACGCAACAGTATATAGAATCTGTAAAGAAAAATAACCGAAATGATTTTATACATTTCTATCAAATTATTGATGTTTTAATTGTAGATGATATTCAGTTCTTGTCAGGAAAAGCTGGAACACAAGATGTTTTCTTCCATATTTTTAATCATCTACATCAAAATAAAAAACAAGTAATTTTAACGAGTGACAAGGCACCTGTTGATATGCAAGACATCGAACAACGTCTATTATCGCGCTTTAAATGGGGGTTGTCAGCTGAATTAAGTCAACCTGATTTTGAAACAAGAATAGGGATTATTAAAAATAAACTCTATAGAGATGGTGTTCAGATGTCTGAAGAAATCATTGAATTCTTAGCTCATAATATTAAAACTAATATCCGTGAACTAGAAGGAGCGATTATATCTTTAATAGCACATTCATCTTTTAACAAGAAAGAGATCACTATTGATTTAGCTAAAAATATCGTAGAAAATTACGTAAAAAATACTAAGAGAGAAGTTTCTATTGAATACATCCAGAAAATAGTAAGTAGCTATTTTAAAATGGATGTGGAAACACTACAGTCAAAAACACGTAAACGCCATATTGTACAAGCTAGGCAATTAGCAATGTACTTTGCTAAAAAATTAACCAAAGCTTCTTTGGCTAGTATTGGTAGTAACATAGGAAAACGTGACCATGCTACAGTGTTACATGCTTGTAAAACAGTTGATAATCTTTGTGTAACGGACAAGCAGTTTAAAAAATACGTAGATGATCTGCAAAAAAAGTTAAGTTTATAAGTACATAATATTACACTTTAATGACTTCTTCAAAAACAAAAATACTAATGGTGTGCCTCGGTAATATCTGTAGGTCACCATTAGCTCAAGGTATACTAGAGAGTAAACTTAATTCAGAGTATTTTATAGTAGATTCAGCGGGAACAGCTGCCTATCATGTCGGTAAAAACCCAGATCCTAGGTCAGTTAAAATAGCAGAAGAACATAATATTGATATTCAAAATCAAAAAGCGAGACAATTTTGTAAAGAGGATTTTGATAATTTTGACTTTATATATGTTATGGATCATGAGAATTTTACGAATGTTACTAAATTAACGACTGATCCGTTACAACAAAGAAAAGTTAAGCTAATATTAAATGAGCTAAACCCAAATATGAACGAAGAGGTGCCTGACCCTTATTTTAATAAAGATGGGAGTTTTGGATATGTATATAACTTAATTGATAAAGCTTGTGATAAGATCAAAGAAAAATTAGAAAATTAATATATATAATGAAAACCTACGGAAAAGTATACATGATTCCTGTACGACTCGGCGATGATATCAAACTAGAAGTACTACCTATAGCTATTAAGAAAGTAATTGAAAATACCGATCACTATATAGTAGAACATGAAAAAAATGCTCGTAGGTTTATAAAAAAAATTACACCAAGTAAATCACAACCTAACTTAAATATAAAACTACTCAATAAATTCACAGATGAGTTAGAGATTGATAGTTTTTTAACTCCTTGTTTAGAAGGAGAAAATTTGGGAATCCTTTCGGATGCTGGATGCCCTGGTATTGCCGACCCTGGTGCCGAGGTAGTAAAGCGTGCACACCAGAAAGGAATTGAAGTGATTCCATTAGTAGGTCCCTCATCAATTTTATTGGCACTAATGGCTAGTGGATTAAATGGACAAGGTTTTACTTTTAATGGCTATTTGCCTATAGATAAGCATGAACGTAAACAAAAAATTAAGCAATTAGAAAAACGTTCTTTAGAAAATAACCAAAGTCAACTATTTATAGAAACTCCTTACCGAAATAATAAATTACTTGAAGATTTAAAAACAGTCCTTCATAAGGATACGATGGTTTGTGTTGCTGTTGATATTACCCTTACTACCGAATACATCAGAACATTACCTGTGAAACAATGGAACAATACTCCTGTGGACCTTCATAAAAGACCATGTATTTTTATTATTCATAGATATTAGTCCTTTCTAATATAAAGCAGGAGACAAAGGTAGATATCTGATTTTTTCTATAAAAAGTTAAGAGCCTTTATAAGTCAAATTATCAAGATATGTTTCTCTATATCTTAATTTTTATACTGATTTTTGTTATATCAATTGAATTATTATTTGTGGTGTAAATAATAATTCAATTGACATTCCTGTTTTTTAGACTTAAAGAATATGTGCTCTCAAAAGTTAATACTTACAATTATGAGAAGCTATGAGATCGTTTTAATCGATCTCTTTTATTTTTTCTAGGAGTATTACTAGTTGCTGCCTGTCTATTTGTTCTTGTAGGTCGTTCTTTTCGTTCAATAGTTCGAGTAGTCATACGCTTAGCAAAACTATTTATACCACGATTAGATTGTGATTGATGCTGTTTTATAGGTTTATTTACCCAAATACAGGCTCTATTTTCATAAGGAGCAAATGTTTCTGTAGGCATATATCTAGCATGATATTCTTGTGGGTTTGTAAAGAAAAGATTTAGTTTGTTATAATCTATATGCTGTGTAATAGGATTTACAAATTGATTATAAAAATGGATGTAACTCTCAGGGGATTTTAGTCCATCAAAAAAATTACAAATATCCATTTCACCTATTCTAGAAGTTACATGGTTGAAATCAAAATTAACATGGTAACGAGGATGATGTGCGTCAAAAGGGTCTAAGTGTTGTAAACTTTGTAGTGTATTTCGGAATCTTAGGTTAAGTAGTCTATTTCTATTTGCAAAAAAATTAGAATGTTGTCCCAAATACAAACTATCTCCATCGGGTGATATTTGTATTGAAACTCTTGAGCGTCCTGTGGTGATGTATGAGCTAGTGTGGGTAATAGGAGTAGTTCCCAAAAGTGTAGTACGCATAAAACGGTTAGGAGGTCTATTGGTATTCGTTCTAGCTCTAGACTCTCCAAATAATATAACTCCCATTTCTTCATTGGATAGTTCTAAAGCCCCTAAAGGTTCACTCTGTTCTAAATGAATAATTCCTGTATCAGTAGGGGGGCTATTACGGTGTAGGTATCTTAATAAAGAGGAAACAGTTTCTCTACCTTGATAGCAAGCCACAGGTAATAGGTCCCCTCCTCTTGGGGTAATACCTCTCATGTTATGTATTTTATAAATTGGTGTGTCTCGTGGAGCATGTGCATCAAAGACATGTAGGTTTCCTCTCTCTATGTTTATATATGGGTAATGGTACTTGTAAATTCCCATACGATTTAATTCCTGTTCGTCATTTACTACATCTCTATCACTTAAACTTGAATGCCAAGTGAGTAAATTGGGAATATGTTGTTGTTCTTGTGGGGAAAATTCAGGTATTAGAGAAAGTAGATATCTTTGTTCAAAAAGAGGTAGTATAGCTCTGTTCATTAGTTCATTACTATGGTCTATGCTGGCACTAGATTCTGCTATCTCAGCGAAATACGAAGCATTCATTATACACATTTTTTCATCAAGAGCCTGCAAAGATGCTAGCAATATTGCTTCTTCTTCCTTATTAGTGATAGAAAAAGATTCAAAGTATAACTTCCCTGTATTAGTATCATAATTTAGGTCATTTATAATTGTCCTTAGATTTAATAATATTTCCTGACGAGTGTGATTATCACAATTATCTAAGGAGTATATGGGGGTATTGTTAGTAAGTTCTTGTATTGTATTTATTATAAGAGAGATATTCATACAGAAATATTTTAAATGGGTTTGATATACACACTTTTATATAATAACGTTTGATTTTGTGTTTTAGTATGTTGTTGTAGCTTTTTTCAATGAATTTTAATAAATGTTTAGTTTATTTACGGAATAAGAGGTGTATTTAGTGTTTGATTAGTGGTACTATTAGATTATTATCTGATCTTAATAAGTGTTCGCTCTGATTTTTCTAAGAAAAACTATGAGATCTTTTTAATTTATTTCTATTTCTTCTAGATCTTTCGGGGGTATTACTAGTTGCTAATTGTCTATTTGTTCTTGCATCCAGTTCACTTCTTTCAATAGTTCGAATAGTCATACGCTCAGCGAAACTATTTGTAGCGTGATTAGATTGTGATTGATGCTGTTCTACAGGTTTATTTATCCAAATACAGGTCCTATCTTCATAAGGGATAAATGAGCCTTCATGAGGGGTGTACATTTTATGGTACTCTTCGGGGTAGGTAAAGAAAAAATTTAATTTATCATAATTCACATTTTGTGTAACGGGGTCTATAAATTGCTTATAAAAGTGTATATAGTTTTGAGGAGATTTTAGTTCACCAAAAAAATATATAATATCCGACTCACCTATTTCTGGAGTCACACAATTAAAGTCGAAATTAATATGGTATCGAGGCAGATGTGCATTAAAAGGGTCTAAGCGTCTTAGCTCCTGTAGTTTATTTTGGAATTCTTGATTAAGTAGTTTATTTCTATTTCCAAAAAAATTAGGATATTGTCCGAAATACATGCGGTTTCCATCAGGTGATATTTGTAGAGAAACTTGTGTACGTCCTGTGGTATTGTAAACACGTGTAGTTGAAGATAAAGGAGTTGTACCTCGAAGTGTAGTATGCATAAAAGGGTTCGGAGGTTTGTTCTCAGAAACTTTTCTTCTAGAGCTCCCAAAGATCATAATTCCCATTTGGTTAATAGGTAGGCGTAAAACATTTAAGGGTTCATTTCGTTTTAAATGAATAATACCGGTATCAGTAGGGGGGGTGGCACGGTGTAGGTATCCTAATAAAGGAAGAATAGTTTCTGTTCCTTGAAAACAGACTAAGGGCAATATGTCACCTCCTTGGGGAGTAATACCACTCATATCGTGTCTTTTATATGCTAATTCACCTTTCCTACCATGTGCACTAAAAGTATGTAGATCTCCTTGTCTTACATCCATGGAAGGGTAGTTACGCATATAGACTCCTGTACGATTTAGATTTGATTCAAAACCCATATTTTCTCTATTACTTAAACGGGTATGCCAAGTGATTAAGTTGGGGGTATTTTGGAATTCTTCTGTTGAAAGTTCTGGTATTAAAGAGAAGCCATATCGTTGTGTAAAAATTGGATTTATAACACTATTCATCAAACTAGCCCTATAATCGTTAGTTTCATTGGGGCTTGATGGAGTCGGGGTGTATAAAGGGTTGATTACACACATATAATTATACGCCTTATGTAATAATAATAATAGTTCATTCTCTTGCTCTTTATCTGTAATAGAAAAGCTTTCAAAGTAGAGACTTTGACTATTTGGGTTGTAGTTTAAATCATTTACAATAGACCTTATGTTCGATAGTATTTCCTGGTGAGTAGTATTATTATGTTGGTCTAAAGAAAACTGAGAAGCATTATTTATTATTTCTTCTATGGTTTTTATAATCAGAGGGATATTCATGTGAAACTATTATCGTTAACAGAAAGAATGATTTGGTTTTTGATTTATTTCTAATTATACCAGTCGAATTATCATTTGTCGTATAATAATTCGACTGGTATTAGTTGTTTATAGAAGTCTATAGTATTGACTACTCAGAGTATTTTTTATGAAATACTTTTTTGTCTTCGAGCAGTAGTTTTTTGCTGTTTTACCCCATTATTCATAGTAAGCTGTGTTCGAGTGATTTGTACATCTCCTGACCCCATAGCAGTTGCTAAGGTATGATCACAAATTTTATGATGTTTGATGCCTTGAAGTACTTTTTTTTGTAAATCCATAACATCTTCTTTCATTAGTGGGTCAAACATACGGTCACCAGCGAAAGCGGGTTCGTAATTACTTACTGATAACTTAGTGATCTCTTGTGTTAAGTTTGGTTTACCTTTAAATATTTCTAGGCAAATGTTTATAAGTGTTGCTAAGTTTCTAGAAGAATGATCTTTAAGAGCTTCTAAGTTGCGTATTTCAAAATTGAGTAATTCTTCTATTTCTTCTTTTTGTTGATTACTTACAGGGAGGTAGTCTAAATTAGTTAGTATTGATTTGAGTTGGTTAATATGGGAAGAGACTGTTTTTAATTTTGAACTCAGCTTATTCATTAGTCTATTGAAGTAAGCTTGTTTGATTCCAGGTAAACAACAGTTGTCCATATCTGTAGATTGATCTTGATGTCTACTTAAACTATTATATAAGCGTTCACGAATTTCTGAAATGTCCTGATCTATAGCTTGGATATCGTTGATAATAGCGGTTTCCAAATCAGGTATCTTAGCCATTTTTCTTTGTAAAATAGCTAGGTTACGTTTTTCGATTAAGGTCATTTTTGGTGAAACATCTGCTAAAGTTACCTCTTCACAATTTTGACAGGCTATTTCTAAACTCCTTTCTAGATCTTCAGAAGTGTCTGATTGACTCAAAAGATCATCGTCTTCGCTCCAGTATATAGCTTTACTAAAGTCAGGGTTATTTCTTAAACTAAAATTATTAGGACCTTCAGGATAGGCTATTACTTCCCTAATAGCCGTTCGTACCTCAGGATCTAGGTCTTTTATATTGTCTAACCTTTTTTGTAATACTCTACGTTCATTTTCTAGTGTATCTTTCTCCCCACCAAAGGCATTACTGATATGTGTACGTGGTGTGGGGATCGAAAGCCCATATTCTTGACCTAAGTAGTTTCCTTCTAGGGTAAGATCTACATTTTCAAATAGAGTTTTGTAGTATTGTAAGTATTCCGAAAAAGTATTTGCGACTATAGTTCTAGTATTATTGTTGGCATCCCTAGTGTGTAAAGTTACAGAGTTTCCTTTACTCATATACTGTTCAATAAGTCTAAGATGGTGTACATACAAGCCTGTAGTCTCGTTTTCATAAGAAAGCTTTGAGTTGAGACGTACTGCAGCACCTGACTCTGCAATGGCAATTGCTCTACTTCCATTCTGACGTTCAGAAATAACAGGAGGTGTTAAAATTTGATGTAAGTCGCAGGTATATCCTTCGTGTTGTTCAGCTACTTCTGAATAGAAGTCAAAAATTACAGTTCCTTCCCCAATTACTTGGTAGTTTTCTTTGCAAAGTTTATCAGTGGTATCCTTACTAATATTTCTTGATAAATAAGTTCCTAAGCTAGCCCAATCGCTACCGCCAACTTCTTTAAGTATATCCACAAAAGGATGGTATTCTAAAGATTTATCTGGTTCTATGAAAACAGCATTAGGATAATCAGTCATGTATTTCTCAGAAATACGTGATTTTCCAGCACCAGGTAAGCCTGTGATTGCAATAACTATTTTGTCTTTACTTGATACAGGTGATTTTGTAGCTCCGTTGTCTAGTCTTTTTGTTCTTTTTAGATCCTCATGATAGGCTGTTGAAGCCTGAGTAATTAAACTTGGGCTTGAGAAAATTTCAGCAATATAATTTTGACTTTTATATAAATCTTCAGAGTCAACATCATAACCTTTGATATAAGTGTCAAAAAAATCTTTAAAATGTTGGGCACATATTTTTCTTCTTATATCATCTTTTGGTAGGTTGGCTACTTTTTCAATCTCTAATTTTAAATCGTCAATTGTTTTATCGGGAGGAACTAGCATCTTTTTTAGAGACAAAGAGAATAAAAATATTTTTAGCTAAATCGTAAATTCATTGAAACCTTCTTAGAACTCATTACTACAACGTTGAAGTGTCATTATGTAAAGGAAAACCGTATTTTTTAATTCGTATAATTTTATAGGTCACTACTTCCATAATAGTCCTATCAAAAGGGGATTATGGAAGTAGTAGTATGTTATTTTCTACTATTTGTAAGTGCTTTTTCGAGAACTTTTCCAAAATAGTACATGTCTTCATAAGAGCAGTATAAAGCTACAGGAGCTAGTCTTATCACATTAGGTTCACGCCAATCAACTACTACACCATTATTCATAAGTTCATCAAATACTTTACGACCAAATCCATGTAGGTATACGGATAGTTGTGTTCCTCTTTCTTCAGGTGCGATTGGTGTAATGATCTCAAAAGTGGCTTCGAATTTTTTAGCAATTTCTAATAGGATAAATTCGAGATAGCTCACGATAAGCTTTCGTTTTTTTATAATAGCCGACATACCTACTTCCTCAAACATTGTTAATGAAGCTAGGTAAGGGGCTAAGCTAAAAATAGGTGTATTACTTACTTGCCAAGCATTAGCATTAGGTTCTGGTACAAATTCAGGAGCCATCATGAAGCGTTGTTCCTTGTGATGCCCCCACCACCCCTCAAAACGAGGTATATCTTTTTGGTTATGATATTGTTCATGTACAAAATACCCAGATACACTTCCAGGACCACTATTCATATATTTATAACTACACCATGCAGCAAAATCAACTTCCCAATCATGTAATGAAAGTGCTACATTTCCTACAGCGTGTGCTAAGTCCCAGCCTACTTTTATGCCTTTAGCTTTAGCAGCCTTAGTAATGCGTTGTATATCTAATACTTGACCAGAATAATAGTTTACTCCCCCCATTAGTAAAACAGCACATTGGTCACCTTCTTTCTCGATAATTTCTAAAATATCTTCGGTTCTTAGATAATTGCTTTCTTCCTTTGTAGAAACCTCAATTAATGCTTCTTCTTTAGTGTAACCATGAAAACGTAATTGACTTGCTAACATATATTGGTCACTAGGAAAGGCTTTTGCTTCACAAATAATTTTATAGCGTTCTTTGGTAGGTTGGTAAAATGACACCATAAGTAAATGTAAATTCACAGTAAGGGTATTCATTACAGATACTTCTGAAGGTAGTGCTCCTACTATTTTAGATAAAGGCTCAGCGAAACGTTCATGATAATCCCACCAAGGTTTATCTGAGTGAAAATGTCCTTCTACACCCATTTCACGCCAATCTTTTAGTACTTCATCAATATATTTTTGTGTACGTTTAGGTTGTAATCCTAATGAATTTCCTGTAAAATAAATTACATTTTCTCCTTTGTGTTGAGGAAAATGAAATTGCTCTTTATAGGAAGCTAGAGGATCATTTGTGTCTAAATATTTTGCAAAATCAAGTGTATATTTGAATGTCATAATGTTTCTCATTTATAAAGAAGCAAATTAGTAATTAACAATGAATAATTAATAAAACACTTTCTTTTTGGTATGTACGTTTGTGTTACCTTGTCTGATGTGTTGTTCTGCGAGAATAAGGTCTTTGATCATTGCGGGGTGTATTATCATTAATTGATTGTGTTGAACTTGTTGTTGTGTCCTGTGCAGTACTGGCTGTATGTGCTGAAAGGTCCGATGAAGTTAGTTGGGGAGGTGTACTAGTAATTTGTACCGAATCATCTTCAGCGTTATCCTGAAGAGGTTCATCTTCCGTAAAAAAATCTACGACTGTTGACCAAGCTCGGTTCAGGAGTGTCGGTTTTTTATTTTCAGAAGGGAAGGTTACTGATAATTCATCATCATGTACTTCAGTGAGAGTACCCAAAGTAGGTATCGGCAGGTCATCAATATAACTTACTTGTGATAGGCTTTCTTCTTTATAGGTTTCCTCAATTAAAGCTTTGTCAAAAGTTGGTCTAATGTATTTATTTATATAAAGTTTAAGGTATTGATTTATTGCTTTTTGATCTTCTAGATCAATCTTATTATAGTGGAGTGCTGTAATAAATTTTTCTTGTTGAAGGTGTGTGTTTATTAAGTCACTACCATACTGATTATCAGTTAATAGTAAATCACAATATTCTGCTTCTTTCAAGATATTTTCAAATGGGGTTTTAAAATCAAAGTTTCTTATAGCCATATTTATGGCTGCTTCTGAAGTAAGGTTTTTTACCTTAATAGGATCGTAAACAAAATCACCATTTTTATTCTTTCCTAACACTTCTTCTCTTACCCAGCCTTTGTCTGTTTTTGTATAAGATATTTTCGTTTTACAAACCATTTTTAGAAATACCTGTGCTTGTGCAGGGGTAATATCTTCCGAGAAAAAATTATTATTAGATAAGGGAAAGCTAAGCTGTGGAGCTCCTGTTATACGATTTATACCATTTTTTAAATCAGGGGGTAATGATTTTTTACGATATAGAGCTGTAAAGAAAGCAGTGGCTTTTTCTATAGTTTCAGGAGCTTCTAGTGGTATTTTAGCCTCTCTTAATTTTCTGATAAGTATGGATTGTAACTCTGTTTTATCAGATAAAATTTGTAATTGTTCTTCTGAAATTTTACGTCCTTGCTCAGGAGTCATGGCTAGTGTCTCTTTATATAATAAATCTCGAAGAGGTGTATTGCAATTACCTAAAGCTTCGGCTATTTTAAATAAGATACTCGCTTTTTCTTGATTCAACTGTAGTTGTGCTTCTGGTTCTTTTGGTAATGGGGTTGCCAAGATTTTTAATAAGTGTTTATAAGCTGGAATAAAAACTTTTTTTGCTCCAGCCTTCATGTCATTAGCTCTCATTTGAGCTGATAATAACTTTAAAATAAACGTAGCATTTTTACTACGATTACTCGTACCTATAGTAAAACGTCCTAAATCATTAAGTTCATGTATGTGTTTAAGTACCTCTTCTAGCTCCTGAATATTGTCGGTATTTACTGTCATTAGGTATTCGGTGTACGGATGTGTAGGTTCTCTAGTCCAATTAGGAAACGAGTATACGTGTTCAGCTTCCTCGAAGTTGTCGTCATCTAAGAGATCATTTTCAAATCTATTTCTAGTTAAATAATAACATATTACCTCATCACAAACGGTGTAAGGGTTGATTAAATCGTTGCTCAATAATTCCTCTAAGTTTTGAGTATCTTCTTCATTAACTATTTGTAAACCTATTGTTTTAGATTCATCGAAAAACTCATTTCGTAAATAATCATTTACCTTCTTTACTAAATCTTCATAGTTGTGCTCGGGAAAATGAGCTTTAAACAGAAGAGGATCATTCATATAATCATTAGTGACACTTTGGAATATAAATTTGTTGACTGTAAATTGGAGTTCGTATGCTTTAATCAAGTTTCGATTATAATCAGATACTTTTGATGAATTTAAAAAGTGATATGCCCCTAGGGGTAATTTATCTTCTATATTGTCTGAGTCTTTGTAGAGTGCTATGTCATTAGCTGTTTTGATGGCTGTTGCTTCTATAGGTACTGTAGGATTATCGGCCATATAATTATTTACAAGCTCTATAATAACATCTTTATCTTGATTAGGAAAGTCACGTTGAAAAGCTTTATCATTATCTATATAATTATTATCGGGCATACCTAATAGAAATTTTTCTACTTGACGTCTTGATATCTCATTTTTAAGTTCCTTGCCTACTAATTGATTCAGATTATGAGATAGTAAATTACGGATAGAATCTTGAAGTTTAATTTCATTATCTGTCAGTCCAATTGTACTTATATTTGGATCATCAATGTGCTTTTGAATGTGGTTAATTAATAAATTATATAAATCAAGAGCATCTTCATTAGGGAAATGTTGTTCTAGTAATGTATCTATATCTTCTATCTTTTGATCATTTATAGTCGTTAATACATCAATAAGTATTTTAGCTTGCTTGTCTCTAAGTAGTTCTTTGTTTTTATCTGAAAGTAATTTTGAATATTTATCAAGGTTAGTACATATATGCTGCATCACTAGTCGTGTAGCATTAAAACACTCATTATATTCCTCTGAAGCATCATTTATCACCTCATTGTATTCTGGGTTAACATAGGCTGTAATAGAGAAATTATTCCCTTCTAGGAATATCTCAAGATCTAAATTAAATAATGAGTATAAGGATTCTTGGTCAATATCGGTTCGCTGTAAGTACGAAGGATCAGATAATATGTTGTTTATAAATTGTAGTTGAACCAAACCTATTTTTTCTTCTAGATTTTCTGATTTTTTTTCGGAATCTAAAAACACACGAATTCCCTCTATTTGATTGTCATTCAGAGAGGTGATGTTTTTTATAGCATTATCGGTATAAGGTAAAGTTACTTTTAGATATCCAGGGTTATCGACTAGGAAGTCATTGACATCATTGATGATAGTATCAAGGTCATATCCGGGAAAATTTTTTTGAAAATTGGCGTGATTTTCCTCTAATGTATAATCGATTTCTCCAAGTTTGAATAAAAAACGTTTTAAAATATCTGAGTTCATAATTTGCTGAAAATTAACTTAAATGATTCGAGGTGTATGTTTTTAGTGGTTAAAAAAAATGTTATTCAACGTGTTAATAGATGTTTTAAGTTAATCTAGGTAGCGGTCAGTTTGTCTTTCTGTGTAAGATCTTGAAACTTGAATTCGGCAAATAAAGAAAATAGTGTGCTTGATTTTTAGTGTATGTTTTAGAAGCAACTAACCTCTATTATTAAGGTGTCAAATATAGTCTTTTAACTGGTTGTTTTGTAGTTGTTTAAATGTCTGTGCTTTATTTTTAAGTGAGTTAAGTGGTTTAGTCAATTAGCGAATATTACCTTGTATGTAAGGAGCTTAATTCATTATCAAAATTAAATTTAGCGTCGTATAAATTTATCTCACGTAACTTATTTAACTTAGGTAAGTTAAGAGGTGTGTTACTATAGAATAAGTACACTGTTGAAAAGTAATTAATTGACTGATTAGTTTAATTAGTTTAATAATAAGGTAGGAGTACTTAATGTGTTGATATACAATTTATGAAAAAACTAAATTAGCACTTATAATCGTATATCAAATAAATAGTATGCCACACGAAATAGATGCTGATGTAAAAGGAAAAAGATTTATTGAGTTTCTGAAAAAATGTAATTCAGTGGACTATTCTCAAAATATAGAACAATTTAAAATAGATTTTGCTCCATACACGGATTACAATGCGTTTTTAGAAGAATTAAAACAGCACCTCAATGATAATATACAAACGTATTCTCAAATATATTATAGGTATAATAACAAAGTGCTAGGTGAAGCTATAGATGAGAATTTAATAGGAGGTATCGCCAAATATCTAAGGGAATCGACTACACTACAATCTAAATTTAGGGATAAGCTTAATGATGATGTTCGAAAATTGAGACAGTCATCTGATAAAGGAAGTTTCGAAAGGCTTTATGATGTGTCACCTACTCCTGATTACGAGAGGTTATCTAGTATGATCAATAAACAGATTGGTTTCCTTATAGATGAAAGATATACGTTATCTTTAGATAGAGATAGTTTTAGTGGGTTTGGTCTGGAGATTTATGATAGTTTAACAAGAGTGCCATTACCATCATTTATCAATGCTGAGAATGCAACAAAATTAGAGAAAAAAAACGAAGAGCTTGTTCTTTTATTTATAGACAAAATTAATGAAGGGAGGGCGTATAGTCGTGCTCAATTTGAAAAGGACTTCCCTAACGATAACTATAATAAATTTATTTCTAAGGCTACTTCGTTAATTTCCGAAATAACGGCTATCTCTCCTAGATTGTATGAACGCTTAAAAAAAGTAAAGTCTAATAATCATTTTCCATCACAAATACGTAGTGCTATTAAAGTTGGGGTTTCTGAAGCTGAGTTGGTTAAGGAGTTTCTCTGTAAAATGGGGGAAATTGATTATACACTTCCCGAAAATAGAGAGCGGTTTAAACGTGATTTTCGAGGTACAGATTATGACACCTTAGTAAGCAAGGTGAATAATTGTTTACTTCGTAATTCAGACTACCGATTTACAGTTCTTCCTTATAAACAAAGGCATCTTAGACGTAATAATATTGATCAAAAATTAAGGAGTGGTATTCAAAAATTTGTAGCGTCAACAAGTGCTTCTGAGAAAACAAAGAATGTCTTTAAAAATGATAAAAAGCTTTTTCTTGTTAAATCGATTAATTTACAAATAACTGAAAATTTAGATATCGAAGAGGTTAGGGTGCTGTATAATGATTGCCTGAGAGCATATTTAAACACTCCTTCTGCTACCATTACAGCCAATCTTTCAAGAGTAGAACAAAATAAACTAAATAAGTTATGTGAATTTGGTTTTCCAAAGGATCTATACGAACATGAGCAGTTATCAGAAAAATTATCAGATTTTTTTCTTTTAACTTATAAGAAAATAGTCCCTTCAATTTTAACAAGTGCTAATTCTGATTATTTTATTTCTAAGGAAAATTATGATTTACTCTTTTCAAAACAAATTAAGGCATTAGTAAGTTACTTAGATTATTTAGATACTGGTAATAATGATCATCTAAAGCAGATAGAAGGTGAGGATTTTAATGTGTTAGAGGAACTTTTAAAGACTTTTGTTTTTAAAGAAATTCAAAGCATAGCCAATAAAGAAAGTCTTAAAGAAGGTACTCCTGAGTATGGGTTAAGATCAAGATTAAGAAGTCATATCCAAACATTAGATAAGACCTCACCTAGGTTAAGAAATTTAATGCAATCACAGTTTGTTGTTGTTTTTCTGAAAAATCTAACACAACACCAATATATATCTAATAGGGAGAATTTTAAGTTTCATTTCCCAGATATGAGTTTTGAAGAAATGATAAAAGCTACAAATGTATCTTTATACGGATCTCCTCATCTTTTATGGATGGCTCATAGTAATAATAGTACCAACCCTATTGCTCTAGAGGTAGAAGGTGTAATGAGTTTGTTAGATAATAATTTATTAACGGATTATAATGAGGCAGTTTTAAAGGAGTTACAACGTAAAAGAGTAATTTCTCGATTTCTTCTAAATAGTATTTCAAAAAAATATAAGCAGGATAGAGAAGCTTTTGCAAAGGATTTTCCAGGTGAATCTTATGAGAATTTAGTAAAAGAAGTTAATGCCTTTGCTAGGAATGAATTTTTTGAACGATCTCAAACAGTATCACTACTTCAGTTGCCTTATGATGAGATAGTAACTAAAATGAGAAACTATCAAGAGTATCCTCATGAACTTTGTAAGGAAGCTTTGCGTGCCTATATAAATTTCGCCTATTCTGATTCAGATACACTAGAAAACGACCTCTTAGATGATGATAATATACGTGAAGTGTATGACGTATATGACTGTTCAGAGGACACAAGACCTCCTATAGACCCTTATACAGTTGCCTTAAATGGTAGCCTAACACAAATACCCGAATTGTCGGATTTAATACCTGAAATTCCTGAACTGGATCATTTGGGAGGCTTTAGAATAGGTACAGGAGTCGCTGAAAAAAAAGCGGGTTATTTATTGAAATTATTAGCCGCTAAAATGCGTAGTGAAGATATGAAACCTGGACTAATAAAAGTATTTAAACCAAGTTATCTTCACCTAATTAAATTATTAGGTCAGGGGTTACCTAGTGACCCTGAAGCTCGAAAAGCATTAAATAACGAAAAGGCAACCACTTTATTTAAAATAGCTGAAGCACTAGGAAATTGTAATACTCCCTTGCGAGATTTACTTTACAAGGTAGCTCAGGAAATGACCTCAGATCAAGGGAGAAAAATTTCAGATGATCAATTGCAAATTTTATCAGATAAAACAGAATTACAATCTACGCTCTTAAGAAGGTTAAAGGATGCAGGTATCCCTCTATTAGGAGATGAGATAATAGAAAAGGCTACCGTATTTTTTACTGCTTTATATCGTAATCAAGATTTACCTGATAATTTAGAAAATGGTTTAAACCGTATAGTAGGTGCTCCAAAACTTAGCTTTCCATTATCGAGTCATAGTTTCTATGCTAAAGATATTACTCCTGAACAAGTACAGGTGTTCCTAATGATGGTCTGTAAAACCAAAACTATCTACGAAAAAGATGGAGATGATTATAAAAGAAAAGAAATTTTAGCAACAGATTTCAATGGGAACTATATGTATGCTGCTTCCAAAGTAAAAAGTCTCACAGCAGGGGCGTCAATTAATGTAGCCGAGGAAAGTTTTGATTTTACAGAGGATTTCATAAAAGTATTTAAAGAAAAAAAATACTCGGAATTTTATTGTTCAGATAGTCAGTATGGTTATGATTTAATAAATCCTAAAATACAGCATGCAAAGTTTTTACAAGCATTAATTGATGAGGGGATTGATTTAGCTGATAGATCAGCTGTTGAGAATTATTTTAAATTATATAAGAGTGAGTACCTTATTCCTACTTTAGAGCGTGCTTTAAAAGAAGAAACTTATATAAAAAAGATAACGAGATCATCAGAAGAGTTTATAGATGAACTACCAATTCCGACTTATAAAACGACCACTCAGGTTTCAGTTGAAGGTAGTGATCAATTGGATTTCGGTATTCCTACAGCTAGATCTAGAGTAGAAATATTGGAAACTGAACAGGCTAATAGCCCTCGAGGATTAGTAAACTCTCAACAGGAAGGTAGTCAGTTAAGTATTTCTGAAATAAGTTCTACTGCATCCACACCTGATAGAAATAGAATAAGAAGGTAAAGGGGAGCTAGTCTATCTAGTGTAGTAGTATTGAATTTGTATTAGGTTTTATTTGTTGTAATATAGTTGGTTATTCTCCTTTTTGAGGTTGTGTGGTATATTTTTTAAATTTTATTTTTTTTGAAATAAAATTTAAAAAAAACAAGTATTTTCACTGAAAAATAAGTTAATTTCGCTGAAAACATTAACTTAATACAACTTTAAATGGATAATTTAACGTTAACTTCCTTTGAGAATAATAATTTATTATTGCATTCTCTTGATTATAATTTGGATAATAAGGTTTTCTATGACTTTCAGAAAGCTGTTAGTTATTCAGTTGGAGATCTGATAGGCTGTGATTATTGGGCGAGTCATATTAATGATTCTAGTTTTAAAAGTTACAAGTATGTATTGGATATTCATAAGTTAAACTTAAAATTAAGCCAAGAGGTGTCCTCTTTTTTGAGTTTAGGAGTTTTGAATGGTTTGTTTACTTTTAAAAAAGAGGTAGATAAGGTTTATTTCTGTAATAATTTAGTAAAGAAATTGTCTTTAGAAGTTCAAGATGTCATTAATCAACAGGACTTAGTAAATCAAATGGTAGATTTAGAAT
>CAYYNF010000002.1:31974-36482 GCA_964472695.1 uncultured Flavobacteriaceae bacterium | reverse complement strand
GATCATAAATATTGAGATTCCATAAGGTAGCCAAGTCATCACCTTGCCAATCACTCTGAGCAAAATACTTAAAACCTTGTACTCCTAATCCACCTGCATGACTTACTAAATCGGCATAAGAAAATTGTTTATAACGTTCGTAGCCTTCTATGGTTTCGGTTACTTTAGTTACTAATTTTAATGCCTTAGCGCTTTCTATCTCAATATAAGGATAGGTGTAGGTTTCTTCAAAATTAGCCTGATAAGTCGTGTCTTCATCACCAATACCTGAATAGGCAAAGCTTTGGGTTACACCTACATTTTCTACACTTTGTAAGGTAAGTTGTTCTTTGTGGTGTTCTTGGTATTCGTAGGTCGTTACATTACCGTCATGAGTAACATACGTATATTCATGACTTAAATTTTTATGAAAGGAATCTGCATATACACTATGTCCATATCCTGCATTATTTAAATTATGTAATGTTTCAATATTTTTTGTATTAAAACCTAAGAAATCAGATCCTTTAGACCTGTTAAACGCAACATGAATCTCTTGATAAGAATATCTGGAATCACTACCTTGATAAGTTGGAGCAACGATTGCGTGTCTAAGAATATCAAGTTTACCATCTTTATCGTAATCAACAACCATATAACGGAAATTATAGTCAGACTCCGCGTTATAAGAACTATTGTAAGGACTTGCTTGATATGTACGAGAAGAGCGACCGAATACAGAATATACTAGACCCGTATTATTATGGTGCATGTTGAATTTACCTTTTCCTGCTGAAATATGAAATGACCAAATACTATTTTTATCAGCTATGGGTGTCACAAAATCTGTTTTACCATCCCCGTTGAAATCTCCTACAAGTACAGGTTTATTCTCATCAATATAATTATCAATTATGGTAGTTACATATTTTAAGTTATTAGTACCATTTTCGAAAAGGTATATATCAATTGCATTATCCCTTTTATGAAATAGATCTGTTCTTCCGTCACCGTTATAATCACCTACTAAAAGTTGATGTTTTGTAGAATTAAAAGCATGCTTTAATGTACCTCTACTTTCTGAAACTAACTCTTTAAAATGTTGACTTTGGGGATTCAAATCAATAATGAAAACAGATGATGATATTAAATTATTTTCTTTATTATCAGAAACAGCTATCATATCTACTAAGCCGTCCCCATTAACATCTCCTTGGGTATAGGTCATGTTTTCTATGGCTTCTATAACTGCTCTAAACGTACAACCTTCTTCGGCTGTGAATGATGGCGTTAAACGTGTATTTCTGGCTTTAAAGTAAACACTGGCATTAGGACTTATCGAGGTATTACGAGAGTTTATATTAAAAGCCTCTCTATGACTATGAATAGGTGATTGGAATTTACTTATGATAGTTGTTGTATTTTGACTTCTTACCTGTTTAACAGGTGCATCGAAATAAACATTACGAACATGTTCTAATGATCTATTAGCACTAACTTTATAAGTTTCAAAAGAGACTCTATTCCCGTCCAGTTGTCTTTGTAATACAATACCATCATTAAGACTCATAGCTTCATCATTATCAATATATTTTGAAGAAAATATACGTTCAAAATCAGGGACATTACCTAAAGTTCTATTGTAAAATCGATCGCCAATTTTGTAAGTGAGGTTAATTCCATAAAAGTTTTTGATGCGATCATAATTATATGAGATAAACTCCATATGTTCATTTCCAGAGAAATCACCACCTACAAGAGCTGTATTCTTACTATCACCATAATTACCAACTAATTGTAGGTTATGCTTTATAACTTCCCCCTCTTTCTTTTCTCCATAATTAAAATCAATAGTCACATTTTCGGCATCAGCATGACTATACTCCGTAATAGCACGTAAACGTTTTACTTCTTTAGTGGTAGTGTCATGGTTCAGAACATATCTAGATAAAGGAGTACTATCTTTGGAAGTAGTTATTTGAGTTAATAACCTGTCATTAATAAAGAACTCTCCCCCTATATAAATACGATCCGTTTCTGTTTTGACATCATCATAAATAAAGTTAAGCCAGAAATTTATTTTAGGATCTTTTATTTTCGAGAGTTTAAGAGTCTTATCCTCCAATAAGTACTCAAAAACTACTTCATTCTCGTGAACATCTTCAATTCTTGAAATACTCCATTCTAATTTAGAAGAAGCTCCATTGTTCCCGTACCACATGCGTGTACCATTAGGTTGGGTAACTATAAAATATTCTGGTCCAAAATCGCTCCCTTCAGGGTGTGTTCCAAAAGATTCAATTTTAATATTGGAATAAGTTTCTGTTTTATAAGTAGCCACTGGGCTTCCATAGCCTCCCTCTTTCGCTAAAAGACGTTGTCCGTCCAATGCATAACGATCTGTAAGGCTAAAGTCCACAGGGTGGATTGCTCCATCATGGTGTTGGGTGCTTGGTACACGGGTAATACTTGAAATTCCTGTAATGTTCCATCCCCAACCTGCAATACCATCGCCTGCTTGGCTATTGTAGCTTAATCCTATTTCGGGAAAACTTGCCAGTACATACGAGGGAACTTCAATAGGTACATGGTAGCTAAGTGCTCCACTAGGAGTTACTTGGTAATTGGCTTCAATGTGTTTGGCTTGCCCTAATACCGAGGATATACTCAGTAGCGTGAGTACCGCTATGAGCAAGTGTTTTATATGTATTTTCATGGTTTAATTTTTGATCAATTTTCTAGTGACTAACTGAGCGTTATCCAAATAAAACTTGATAATGTAAACGCCTTCTAAATAATGCGTCAGGTCGAGCCTAGCACTATGGGTATCGGTGTCTATTTCTGCGAAAAAGCTATTAAAGCCCGAAGAATCAGTTATAAATATCTTTTGGATACTATTCGTATACTCGGGTAACCATTCCAAAAGAACCTGCCCCTGTGTAGGGTTAGGGTAAATAGTAACTGCATTGGAAAAACGTTCTTCAAAAGTAAGTTGACTGTTCATAGAAAATAGTTCTGTTTCTTGTACGTCAGCAACCACATTGGTAGCATCACTACAATCTCCGTCAATACAAAGTCTACGACTTACCTGATTTCCCGAAGCATCATAACTAAATATAAGTTGTGATTGGGCGTGACCGTGTACTAAGCCTACCAGACTTAATACACACATGTATAAATATTTCATGGAATACTAGGGCTTAGTTTTCGGTTTCGTTAAGTAAAGCTTCTAACTTAGCCATACGCAATTTTAGAGCATCTAACTCTTCTAATTTCTTTTCTTGCTCAATGGTATAAAGTGTTAACTCTTCTATCTTTTCCAAGAGTTTATTGGTCATTTCAGACACCTTCATATCATTTTTTCGGAAGTCTTCTGCCGAAGGAATATTAGGCAAATGCTTGTTTTCTTTTACGTAAGCTTCTACTTCGTGTAGTGGCATTAGGTTATAATCGTTTTCAAATACGTAATCGGCACCATCCAATAACATTACCTTAATCTCTTTTGCCCAAATATGTCCGTCTACTGAAAGTTTATTTTGAGGGGTAGTAGTACCTATACCTATGTTTCCGTTATCTAAAATCACAAATTTAGGTGTAAAATCTCCTCCTCTGTTCCAATTGTTCCCTGTACCAAAGCAGATATTTCCATTTTTAGAACGAATCATAGCAGGGTGGTTTTCTCCTGATTCTTCGGTATTTCCCATTAAAATATCTACAGGACCATACTGCCCTTTGAAAGCTACCTTAGTTTCACTAAATCCATCTACAGTAAAGTTTTCTGTTGGAGTTTGTGTACCTATTCCTACTTTGTTATCGTTTAATAAACTTAGCGTAGGACGAATTGTACCCCCTACTTGCCAGTTATCTCCTTTACCCAAAAACATATTTCCATTTTCGGAACGAATTACTGCAGGTTGCTGATCGTGGTTTCCCATAATTAAATTTACAGGACCCGATGTACTCCTGAAACCGATATTTGGAGCGTCTCCTGTTACAGTAAGTGTATGGTCAGGATTAGTGGTACCTATACCTATATGTCCGTTTTGTTGAATAGTTAAGTTTGTAGCATTACCTATATCAGTATTGCCTGTATTTGCCCATTCATCGAAACCTAAAAATAAGTTTCCGTTAGCCGATCTTATCGCTGCGGCATAATCGGTACCTTCTTTGTTTCCTATTAAAAATTCAGGAACTCCCGTAGCACAAGCTAATGACATGGAAGCTTCTTGGTAGTTATATACCGAAAGGTGTTCTGTAGGATTTTGTAACCCAACACCTAGTTTATTTGTAACAAAATTACCGTGTAATAAAGGTTTATTATCATTGGCATTATCAAGGATAAACGTGTTGCTCCCTACATGACTATACCCTGACTGATACCCTATAAGCACATTTCCTGCTCCTGTATTTTTGTATCCTGCATTCATACCTAAATAAGTATTGTTACTTCCTGTTTTGTTAGATAATCCTGCATTAGCTCCTAGAAATACGTTATTATTAGCATTCGTATTTCGGAAACCTGCTGATTT
>CAYYNF010000002.1:28480-31874 GCA_964472695.1 uncultured Flavobacteriaceae bacterium | reverse complement strand
TAGCTCCTAGAAATACGTTATTATTAGCATTCGTATTTCGGAAACCTGCTGATTTTCCTATAAAAGTATTATTAGCACCCCTATTATTGGCATACCCTGTATTGAAACCTAAGAAAGAGTTGTTAGCTCCCCTAGAAATACGCCCTGAACTTACTCCTATAAAAGTGTTATTTCCGTTACGATTTCCCACACCTGCATTATACCCTACAAAGGTGTTGTTGTTTTTGTTGGTGGCAATACGTCCTGCTTTTACCCCTATATAGGTGTTTTGTTTTCCCTTTACAGTAGCATCGGTAGTAATGTTTCTAACATTGTTTTGTGCTTGGAGTTGTGTAAATACTCCAATAATCGCCAGAGTTAAGTAATTTCTTTTCATGTAATTTATTATTGAAATTTAAAGATCTCAAAATTAACACTTTACAATTAGTTAAAAAACACTATGCCCTCATAATATACGAATTACCAAAATATTTGTTGAAATGATTTTACATCCGTAAAATAGTCCGATTAAAAACACAAAAACGTTACAGTTTAAAAACCTATGAACTTATTATTTAACCTTTTACCTAATGTATTTTGTTTTTTACTGAACAGAAAGGATGATTTATTTAAAATAGGGTCTGATATTTCCTTATTGAAGGAAGATATTTTAGGTATAACTTAGCTATGGTCGAAATGTATTTTGTACTAGAAAGCAAAAAGAAACGACTTACATACGTCATGATATTTTCCAATTAGTATACACACAGTACGGCGAGTAACTATTAGAAAAACCTATAGATTTTTAATAAAGTCGACTGCTTTAGTATTAAAGATATCTGAGCTTTCGACGTTCACTACATGCCCACAATTAGGTACTACATGTAAAGAAGCACTCTTATGTGTATGAGCAATCTTACGAATAATAGGAAGGAATAAATAATCTTGCTCTCCCATAATATACAAGGTAGGAATATTCACTTCTTTCTCTCTAAAAAAACGTAACAAGGGATTGATTTCAGAAGTCAGTCTAAACCATTTTATAAACTCCTTTTGGTAGAGTTTTTTGGCTTCTCTTACAAATAGCAATCGGGACTTCTTGTGATTTTTACGAGGCATAATCACAAAAGCAAATAACTTATAAAGATACATATAAGGCAATATCGATTTAAAGCTGTTACCTAGCTTCATAAGGATTCGAGAACGCATATTCATTTTAAGAATAGCTCCTCCCATGATCATACTTTGCACTCTCGACCCATTTTTCTCTGCAAGGTTTCTAATTAATATAGTCCCTAAAGAAATACCTACGAAATGCGAACGCTGTATCCTCAGATGTTCCAATACATCGAGAATATCCTTAGTTATGGCATCAAAAGTATACTTTGAAATATCAGAGAGTAACTTGGTGTTTTTACTGTCTCCGTGCCCACGAAGATCAAGTACTAAAACATTAAAATGATGGCTAAAAAAACGTAATTGCTTAAACCAAATAGAGGAACTTCCACCCGCTCCATGTACAAAAGTAACCCATTGATCACTAGACGGATGTAAATATGTGTTGTAATTAAGCAATTTTATATATTTATAAAGTAATATGAGTCATGAATAGAAACTTGACATAATACAAAATTAGAAACTTATTATTTAGAAACCTAAACAAACTAATATATTAACTTAATTTTTAATGTATTACACCTCCTTTTTCCCGAACAAATGTCTCTGTAAAATAGCCTGAATAATCTCTGAAGTCTCATCAGGAAAAGATATTTCAATGTACTGATTACTAGTCAACCATTCTTGGATATGGTATATATACTTTTGATGTAGAGTGGGAATTACAGGAACTCCCATTTCTCGCAAAACTTCCGCATTACATTGCTGTTCAAATTGACCTTTCATGGGAATAACCATAAGTTTTTTCTTAAGGAATAAAGCCTCGGCAGGAGTTTCAAAACCCGCACCACATAAAACCCCTTTACAATGCGTTAAACTATTTAAGAAAGCCTCATTATTAACAGGTTGTATATGAATATTTTTGGTTTTTACTTCATGAGTATTATGCTTAGAAAACACCTGCCATTCCACCTTAGGAAAATGACTCAATACTGCACACAGAAGAGTATCACTGAAAGCAGGTAGATATACTGTATAATAACCTTTATTAGTCGGTTCCAACTCACGAACCTCTTTACGAATTACTGGAGTAAAAATATTCTTGTTATATTTCTTAAAATGAAAGCCATACTGATGATCTGTAGGTGCGTAATACTTCAATATCATTTTTCCTAAAATGCCAGAAAAAGACCTTTTAGGTAGTGGTACACCATTTGCCAATACTGCGGACTGATGACTCATACCCACACAAGGTACTCCAAACCACTTTGCTTTCCATGCTGATATAGGTTCAAAATCAGAGATAATCAAATCATAATCTTTTACAGAAAAATCTTTAAACTCCTGAATCAGTTTAGTGATAGAGAAATGTTTGAATGTTGAAAAAAAATCAATACCACCACGTTTTCCGAAAGTAAAGGACAAACCTTTGTAACGGTATTTAATAGGATATGGTAAATCCATATCCGCCTGTCGACCACTCAGGAGTAAATCCAGTTCAATAGACTGATCTAATAGAATAGGAACTATATCACGTGCCCTACTAACATGCCCATTCCCCGTTGCCTGAATAGCATACAAAACCCTCATGAAGAAAAATTAAAAACTATGCTGTTTTTTGTCTTCACCTCCAATATGCACCAACTGATCAACTTCCCAATTAGCCCTAACCGTAATCGGAGAAGGAATATAATAAACAGGCTCTGGTTGTATTTGTCCTATGAAACTTCCCATATCAATACGTGAATTACGATTAAGATCATGTATTACCCTCAATTGATAATCCCCAGGAAGCAAGTCTATAATTTTCAATTTTTTAGGTATACTATCCCTATCCAGTATTTTTTCATAAACAACTGTATTCTCCTGTAATAACTGTAAAATATAACTTTCCTCTTTATCGAGGTTATCAAAGGTTAAGTTCAGTATTCCATAAGATTCCTCTTTTAGCGTCTCAAAATTGAATGACAAAGTATCCTTATTAGTATTGTCTAAGAAATCAGTAACAGCATTTGGCAAAACCTCTAAACGATAACGCTTATCCTGTGAAAATTTGCTCTTAATAGCCAAATAATTATAATCAGCATCATAACTTGTTTCAAAAGGCTGTACCAAGCTATCACTAACAAAAAGTGTTGCCTTATTTTCATCAAATTTAGTGATAGGTGTAGTCGCAGTTAACTTAAAAAGTTGCTGTGTTTTAATAGTTGTTTCTAAGGATTCTAGCAGTAGAGAGTCCTTATACTGATCCTTATAAAATGTGACTAAAGTATCTGATGTATTTCTATTTTTCACTAGA
>CAYYNF010000002.1:0-28380 GCA_964472695.1 uncultured Flavobacteriaceae bacterium | reverse complement strand
CTGATCCTTATAAAATGTGACTAAAGTATCTGATGTATTTCTATTTTTCACTAGAAACTGTAATGAATCTTGTTTAAAGAATGGCTTTACAAATACCTTAAGCGTATCTTTTTTGGCGTATCTAAAATAAGACAGGGTCAAAGAGTCTTTGCGTTCATCTAATAAAGTGATTTCAGGCTTTTCGAGGTAACCTTCATAACCTAAAACAAATCCATGCTTTGAGGCTTGCTTTATCCTTGTATAACGGAACTTCTTATCTTGAAGAAATAAATTCAATACCGCTGAGGAATCTCTAGGAATCACTATCGTATCATTTAAGAAACCTATTTTATCCTGTAAGGGGTCATACAGGTAATTATTCGCCTTATCAAGTAAACCTACCAGCTTATATTTTCCTGCTTTCAAATGTTTAATCTCGAAAGTATCTACATCCTGATTATTGGCAATGTATCTTGGATAATCTTTAAAAACAATAGAATCAGTGTAAGCTTCATTCATCTCATATAGATGAATAGATACATTCTTATCATAACTAGACTTTAAAGCATCTTTAATTCTCCCTTTGAAAGTCAATGAATCTAATATTTTTCCTGTAGAGAATGTATATTGGTAGAAGGCAAATGGATTACGCTCGTTATTATCAACAATAGCAGACCCAAAATTGATATTATAGGTAGTTTCGGGTAATAATTCTTCTTTAAATTTCACCTTAATCGTACGTGAAGGATATCCCACAGGAGAGAACTCAGGTCTAACCTTCATTGGTGGAGAAATTAATACCTGCTGAGGGTTTTGTATGGTTACTAGCTCATCAAAGGATAACTTTATCTCTCTACTATTAAAGGCTACAGAAAAGTTTTTGGGATATTCCTTTTCTATTTTAGGAGGTTGTTCATCTTTTGGTCCACCAGTAATAGATCCTCTCTTAGCACAAGCTATAACACAAAGGATACTTAGGATACAAGAAAATAATAAACCGCTACTTTTCATAAAAATCAGTTTGATACAAAAGAACAAAAAGCATTCTTATCTTACAATTGTCTTGCATTGAAATGTTACTCCATAACAGTTACTGCAATTGCAGCGATACTTATCTTGCAATTATATTTAGACTTAAGCATATTTATAACCGCTAGCATAGTAGCTCCTGTAGTGATGATGTCATCAGTAATAAGTAAATGTTTTCCATTAAGGTCGTAGGTCGAAATAAGATCAAAACTACCCGAAATATTAAGCATACGCTCTTTAGCATTCTGTTTAGATTGTGTTTTAGTATTTTTAGATTTTTTCAGAATCTTATCAGTATATGGAACCCCTAGAAGTTCTGCTATAGTTTTGGCATAAGGTACAACTTGATTATAGCCTCTCTTCCGTAATTTATCGCTATGCATAGGTACAGGTACCACATAGTCTATAGGGATATTTTTATGTATATCGATAATTTGCTCTATTTGCCACCCCGCAAACAATCTCCCTAACTCTATATGTGACTCATATTTAAAACTATGGATCAAACGACGCATTACCCCATGCTTATGATAACATAACAAAACACTAATATACTCCGAATCATTTTGAAGTGAAGAAATGACATTATAACGATAATATGAATCGTAGTAATGTAAATTTTTATTACATTTCAAACATAAAAGCTGTTCATAGGTATTTAAAATCGCTGTACACGATTTACACGATCGAGGAAATACACAATCGACTATCCTATTTATTGCTTTGAATATATTTAAATACTTATATTTGATTATCATACACTAATAAATGAATTCTAAAAATAATACTTTATTTTTAGCTATTCTTTCTACAATTTTGGCATTATTGCTTTTGATACTAGGGGGCTACACTTATTACAATCATCAACAGCAATACATTGAAGAAGAAGAGCTACAAGAACAACAAGATGAAATGATTGACGAGTTGAATCAGCTTGTTAATAAGTATGATAATTTACGTGCCCTCAATGGTACTATGGATAAGCATTTAGTAACCGCTAAAAAGCGTATTGCATCCTTATTAGATACTATAAAATTTACCGAACCAAAATTACGTTTATTACTACGCCTGAAAACCGAAATTGAACTCTTAGAAATTGAGAAAAATAGACTAGCAGAGATTAATGATAGTTTAATAAGAGATAATAGACGTAAGAAAGAACATATTGACATACAGAAACTACAGTTAACGAAAGCTGAAAGCTATAGAAAACTATTAATTGAAGAGAATAAAAAATCTTTCACTCAGGTAGCACAAAAAGTAAACCTAAAATATTCTAAAATTTCCAATGATGCCATCCATATCAAAAAAAGTAATGGTAGCACAACGAATACAAACCGCTCGAAAAAAGTAGATGCTTTTAAAACTTGTTTTAAGATCTTTAAAGAACCTAAAAGCAAAGAACAAAGATTATCATTATCCATAAAAGTAATGGATCCTAGCGGAAAATTATTAGGTAAGAAAATTGAAGAATTTCATAATGGAAATAAAATTACTTATTCTGATAAAAAAGTTGTGAATTATAGTGGTGATGACCTAAACGTATGTTTCTTAGTAACTACACCTAATGAGAATTTGATAAAAGGCTATTATCTAATCGAAATTTACGAAGATCATGAACTGAAAGCAAATTCTCGATTAAGGCTATTTTAGTAATAGAAATAGAACACACATTTTTCAATTCAGCCCTGTATTAATCTTACGAAAACTCTTATTTTTGTCGTATGGCAAAAAAAGAAGATACCTTTAAAAAAGTAATAGCCCATGCCAAAGAGTATGGATATATTTTCAGTTCTAGTGAAATTTATGACGGACTAAGTGCTGTTTATGACTATGGTCAGAATGGGGCTGAACTAAAGAAGAATATTAGAGAATACTGGTGGAAAAGTATGGTACAAATGCACCAAAATATTGTCGGACTAGATGCCTCAATATTTATGCACCCTACCACTTGGAAAGCATCAGGACACGTAGATGCATTTAATGATCCACTTATTGATAATAAGGACTCTAAAAAACGTTACCGTGCTGATGTACTAGTTGAAGACTACAGAGAGAAAATCAATCAGAAAATTCAAAAAGACATCGCTAAAGCACAGAAGCGTTTTGGTGAAGACTTTAACGAAGAAGAGTTCCGCTCAACCAATAAGAATGTACTACGTCGTCAGGAAGAAATTGACAAAATTACTGCTGAATTAACACGTGTACAGGAGGAAGAAGATCTAGTAGGATTCAAGCAATTAATTGAAGATTTAGGGATTGGATGCCCTGAAACAGGTTCTAAAAACTGGACTGATGTACGTCAGTTTAACCTAATGTTTGGAACAAAATTAGGAGCTTCTGCTGATACTGCTACCGATCTTTATCTTAGACCAGAAACAGCTCAGGGAATTTTTGTAAACTTCCTAAATGTTCAGAAAACGGGACGTATGAAAATACCGTTTGGGATTGCACAAACCGGTAAGGCGTTCCGTAATGAAATCGTTGCACGCCAGTTCATTTTCCGTATGCGTGAGTTTGAACAAATGGAAATGCAATTCTTTGTACGCCCTGGAAAAGAAATGGAATCTTATGAATACTGGAAGGAAACGCGCCTTAAATGGCACTTATCACTAGGTTTAGGTAAAGAAAACTACCGTTTCCATGATCACGATAAACTAGCACACTACGCCAATGCAGCGGCTGATATCGAATTTGACTTTCCTTTTGGATTTAAAGAATTAGAAGGAATTCACTCTCGTACTGATTTCGACTTGAAAGCACATGAAGAGTTCTCAGGTAAAAAAATACAGTATTTCGACCCTGAGATCAACGAAAGTTATACGCCTTACGTAATCGAAACGTCGATAGGTCTTGACCGTATGTTCTTAGCGGTATTCTCAAAGTCATTACAAGAGGAAACCCTAGAAGATGGCTCTACTAGAACTGTACTCAAATTACCTGCTGTATTAGCTCCTACCAAAGCTGCTATTTTACCATTAGTAAAAAAAGATGGCTTACCTGAACTAGCTAATGAAATCATTAATGAACTTAAATGGGACTTTAATGTAACTTATGATGAAAAAGATGCTGTGGGTCGTCGTTACCGTCGCCAAGATGCCAACGGAACGCCTTACTGTATTACAATAGATCACCAGTCTTTAGAGGATAAAACAGTAACTATTCGTGACCGTGACACTATGAAACAAGAACGTGTAGCTATAAGTGAATTGTCTCGTATTTTAGAAGAAAAAACGGCTTACAAAAGCTGGTTAGCAAAACTCTAATTTAAACGAAATACAATATGATAAAAGGGGTTGGCTTTTGAGCTGGCTCCTTTTTTTGTAATACCAATTGAACTATTTTTTTCTTTTACACTAGAAGAGAGAAAGAAACGACTTGATAATTTTCAATTGATATGATGTAATGATACTATACCTTTTGTAGGTTTTATACCATTATCTAAAAGTTGTATGTAATTTCACTGAAAGACAAACACAACTTACTAAAAAACAAAATAATAAAAACATTATAAATGTATCTTTGGTGCTATAATTAAAAAATAATATGAGTAAAAACAAACATCATCAAAATGACTTGTACTACGGACTAAGTTCAGTAAGTTTAGCACCTCATATTCAAGAATCTTTCGGTATTTCAATAGAATTAATAGATACTGAAGCTATTACAATGGGTAGATTGAATAACAGAAGTGGAATAACAAGTAGATTAGCAAATTTAGATTTTGACTTATCTGACCTTGATCAAAGAAGAGATGATAAGAGAGCACTACTAAGAAGTGATCAAGATAGTATTAAAGGCTATTTTAATGTGCTAAAAATGTTAAAAGAGAACACCTTTAACCCTAATTCTGATAATGTCTATGAACGATGGTTGGCGTTTTTAAAACAAAATATCGATTATTTAAGTCTTGATAAAGAAATTAGAGCCGTTAGTAGAAATGAACTAGAAGATGGTAAAGACCTATTGATGAAAAACTTAAACGATGATAATCGCTTTGTTAAGCACTCTAGTTCAACAAGAAATCGTATAATAGAAGTATTACCTGAGATGTTTAAACAAAAAAATATGGATAATGCTGAATTTAGAGATAGACGATTGATAAATCCCTGGATGAGGAACGCTTTTTTTAGACGTACCTCTAAACTAGGAATTGACTTTGCTATTCAAGAAGGGAAACGTATTCATTTTTGCTTAGATTTGGATCAAATAGATGAACGTTCTATAGGAATTTCTAACTTTAGTGAATTTGCAGATAAACAAAATGAACCTGTGGATGTATCTATAACTCAAAGTGAACTACGCTATATCAATAGAAAATATGGATTTGACCACCCTCAAATAGATTTTTTCGTCACTAACTCAGAAGGACAATTAGAACGTTTAGAAGATTTAGGGAAACTATCAAGCTACTTGGAGCGTAGAGAAACACAAGGACGTGCCAATAAACGTTATGATCGTTTTAAAGCTCCTAATGTTACACCTACTAGTAGAACAAGTAGTGATATGCAGACTACCACTTCTAGGGAAAAACGTGACAAAGGTTCTCGTAAGTCCTTAGGGGTATCTTAACAGATATCATCTGATTCAAAAATCTAATATGAATAAGAAAGGCTTTCTCTAATTTCTTAGAAAAAGCCTTTTTATATTATTTCTAGCTGATTTCAGCTTATTTGTTCTCAGCGTATAACTTTGATACCTCTACCCAGTTAATTACACTAAAGAATGCCTCTAAGTAATCTGGTCTTCTGTTTTGGTAGTTTAAGTAATAAGCATGTTCCCAAACGTCCACACCTAAGATAGGAAACCCTCCACATCCGATACCTGGCATTAACGGATTATCTTGGTTAGCAGTAGCACATACCTCTACTTTACCTCCTTTTTGTACACATAACCAAGCCCATCCAGATCCGAACTGTGTAGCAGCAGCTTTCTTAAAAGCATCTTTAAATGCTTCAAAAGATCCATAAGCAGCATTAATAGCATCAGCTAACTCACCTTCTGGCTGTCCACCTCCGTTAGGACTCATTACATTCCAAAACAAACGATGGTTATAAAAACCTCCTCCATTGTTTCTTACTGCTTTGTTATCTAAATCAAGGTTAGTTAAGATATCCTCTATAGTTTTACCTTCTAAATCAGTACCTGCTACTGCTCCGTTTAGATTATTTGTATACCCATTGTGGTGTTTACTATGGTGGATCTCCATAGTACGTGCATCAATATGTGGTTCTAACGCGTCATAAGCGTATGATAACTTTGGTAACTCAAAAGCCATAATTATTTACGTATTTATTTTAACAATTTTCTCAAAAATAAACATTCTGATTTAATAAATAAACCCTAAAAGCGAATATAGCTTAGGGTTTTTCTATTTTGGTAAAAGTTTATGGTTCTTATAAAAATTAAGTAACAGCAAGAGTCCACACGAAAGAATTCGTATGAGAGCAGATGTTTTTCTATTTTAGTAAAAGTTTATCATCATGAACACGTACTAAGAACATTTATAGCAATGAGTGCATTTACCGTTTACGACGCAGCAGCAGGGGCAGGAAAAACCTATACTTTAGTAAAAAACTACCTCCTAAAGATTTTATCTACGGAGAACCCTTCTCGATTTAAACAAATATTGGCTATTACCTTCACCAATAAAGCGGTTTCCGAGATGAAAGCTCGTATTTTAGAAAGTCTTCATGGTTTTTCTCAAGCTCATGTTAGTGATGACCATGCTAGTATGTTCAGTGATATTTTACAGGAACTCGACCTTAGTAGTAAACAACTACAGAAACGTTCCAAAGTTACACTACACTTCATACTTCATAACTATACCTCTTTCAAAGTGGAAACCATTGATAAGTTTACCCAGTCAGTCATTCGTACTTTTGCTCATGATTTAGGTTTATCTACAAGTTTTGAAGTAGAAATTAACCAAGGAAACCTACTAGAAAAAGCTGTAGATCAACTATTAGATAAAATAGGTATTGATCCTGAAATCACCGATAGTATCAGTAATTATGCAAGAAAACAAATTGAGGATGATAAACAGTGGAATATAAAGAAGTCCTTACTCGATGTCTCTAAAATTCTGTTTGCCGAAAACCATAAAACACAAATTGACTTATTACGGGACTTCGAAATGTCAGAATTTAAAGTACTACGTCAAAAAGTTTGGGAGAAAATAAAAGATAACGAAAAAATACTAATAGCTGAATGTAATGAGATCTTAGAAATATTTAATGAAAATAGAGTAAACGATGCCTTTAGTCGGAATACCATACCAAAACATTTCATGAAGTTAAAAGCTAATAAGACTGATACTTTTAAAGCGAAATGGCATACAAACATAGAAGAAACAGCTTTTTACACAAAAAAATGTGATGAAACACTAAAGGGAGTAATTGATAGCTTACGACCTATGATTGAAACTACTTTTTACAGCACTAAAGATAAATGTATTGAAAATGATTTTTTGAAGCGTATTCTCAAAAACACTACACAATTATCTTTACTAAAACATATAAGTCACCAACTGGATAGTATACGTCAAGAAGAAAATATCATATTTATTTCTGATTTTAATCAACTTATATCTGAGAGTATTAAGGAACAACCAACCCCTTTTATTTACGAACGCTTGGGAGAACGTTTCACTGATTTTTTTATCGATGAATTTCAAGACACCTCCGAACTGCAATGGAATAATCTTATACCACTTTGTGATGCTGCATTGTCAGGATCTCCTCAAAATAATGATGAAACAGGCTCATTAACTTTAGTAGGAGATGCCAAACAATCAATATATAGGTGGCGAGGTGGAAAAGCAGAGCAATTTATAGCCCTTAGTAATGGTATTCACCCTTTTAGCAATGAAAGTAATAGCACTCAACTACTCGATACAAATTATCGTAGCTATAGCAATGTAATCAACTTTAATAACAGTTTCTTTAGCTTTGTAGCCCCTTATTTCAGCAATAAATTATTTGCTGATTTATACATAAAAGGGAATCAACAAAAAACAAACAATAAAAAAGGAGGGTATATCGAATTTGATTTTATCGAAGCTAATAATAACCAGGAACGCAACGACCTTTACCCAGAAAAAGTACTCGAAAAAGTTAAGTTCTGTATTGACAATGGGTTTAACTACGAAGATATAAGTATCCTTATACGTACCAATACAGAGGGGTGTAATATTGCTAACTACTTAACAGAACATAAAATTCCTGTAGTTTCTAAGGAAGCACTATTAATTGCTAACGCTAATGAAGTAGTTTTCCTAATTAATTTGGTACGCCTTGGCATAAATCCAAAAGACACACATCAAAAATTAAGTTTCTTGAAATCATGTGTTAGTATCTTTAATATCAAGGAAGACATCCATAATTTTCTAAGTCTCCACATAACAAAATCATATGAGGAACTTGCTGAAAAATTTGGTCTTACTTCTCATTTAGATCTGTATGACGAAAATGTCTACGAAACCTTTGAGAATCTAATTCGTGTATTTGCTCTTAATAAAACCGAAAATGTAAATCTGCAATTCTTCATGGATCATGTGTTCGAGTACACAAAGAAACCATATGCTAGTATGTTAAACTTCCTAGAAGCATGGGAAAAAGATAAAGAAACACTAAGTGTATCTATACCAAAAGGAATCAATGCTGTACAGATTTTAACTATTCATAAGTCTAAAGGTTTAGAGTTTCCTATTGTAATTTATCCATATGCTGATAATAGCATTTATAAAACACGAGGTGTAGAAACCTGGGTTCCCCTAGAAGGTGTCGACTCTAAAATAAAACATAACTATATAGAATACAACGAAAATCTCTTTGAAAACTACTCCCCTATTACACAAGAGATTTCATCTAGTATCAAGCAATTTCAAGAACTAGATGTGTTTAATGTCCTCTATGTGGCACTTACACGTGCCAAGGAGCAATTATTCATAATTAGTAATAAAAAACCTAGCAGTAAAGGGCTGAAAGAGGATACAATCCCTTACTTATTTATGGAGTATATTGAACAAAATGATCAGTTCCTAAATAAATCAGGATACTACTACTGGGGCGACCCTAAACGTATATCAACAGCTTCTAAACCTAGTCTAAAAGAACCTCTACTATATACTTCATTCGATAAGAGAGAAAATCGTATTCATGTTGTACAACAAAACCTAGAACGTCAACAAACACAAGCAGCCAAAAGATATGGTATCTTAATACATGATATATGGGCAAAAATCCGTACAATAAAAGACTTCGAAGAAGTTCTAAATTTCTATAAAAAAGATATAGATCATAAACTATTCGAAAAACTGAAAAATACTCTTCATACTATAATCAATGACAGAAGGTTATCAGAATGTTTTTCTGATAAAAATACTATATATGTGGAACGTGATTTTAGTTATCACGGACAACTACTTCGCCCAGATAGAGTAGAAATTACACCTGATAAAAAAATCTATATCATAGACTACAAAACAGGTGCACATGATTTATCTCATATTGCACAAATTGAAGAATATGCCTCATTATTTCAAGACTATGAAGAACACCAGATCATAAAGAAGTTAGTTTATATAAATGAAGAACAATATGATATCATAGAAGTATAACTACAATACACACCGCTTTCATACTCTATATCGAGAAAGGTGATAACCTTTTGGTATAAGCTAAAGTCATAAAGGAGATATTTTAGAAAACACACACTTTTAATGTATATTTATACTAAATTCTTCTATTTTGAAATATACCCCCTTATCATCTGACTTGTTTACGATAAATCGTCGTAAATTTTCTAGTAGAATGCTTCCGAAAAGTATAGCCGTTTTTAACAGTAATGATATTTACCCTATAAGTGCTGATAGTACTTTACCTTTTCAGCAGCACCGTGACATTTATTATTTATCAGGTTTAGATCAGGAAGAGTCAATCTTACTCCTTTTTCCAGATGCGAAAAATATTGAAGACCGTGAAATGGTTTTCGTAAAAGAGACCAGTCCTTTGATAGCTGTTTGGGAAGGACACAAGCTTACTAAGAAAGAAGCGACTGAGCGTACAGGAGTTGAAACAGTGTATTGGGTTACTGAGTTTGAACAAGTATTGGATCGCTTAATACAGGAAGCTAGTACTTTATATATCAATAAAAATGAGCATTTGCGTGCTAAAATCGAAACCCAAACCCGAGAGGATCGTTTTATCGCATACTGTCAGGAGAAATATCCTAATCATAAAATAGCACATAGTAACCCGATATTGCATCATATCAGAGCCATAAAAGAACCTGAGGAAATAACAACTATTCAACAGGCATGTAATATTACTGAAATTGGTTTCCGACGAATACTTGAAGTTATTAAACCTGGAATTTGGGAATATGAAATAGAAGCGGAACTGATTTATGAGTTTACTAAGAACAAAGCCGATGGTTTTGCATATACACCTATAGTAGCTTCTGGTAATAATGCTAATGTGCTACATTATATAGAAAATAATAAACAGTGTAAGGCTGGTGAGTTAATTTTAATGGATGTAGCAGCAGCTTATGCTCGTTATTCTAGTGATTTGACTCGTGTAGTCCCTATCTCAGGAACTTTTTCGAAGCGCCAGAAACAGATATATAATGCTTTGCTAAATGTAAAAAATGAAACTACTAATTTACTTCGACCAGGACTTACGTGGAAGGACTATAATTGTGAAGTGGCAAAAATAATGACCTCAGCATTAATCGATCTTAAGTTAATAGATCAAAAAGACGTAGATAGTGCTCCAAAAGAAACACCAGCATTTCGCAAGTATTTTATGCATGGCAATTCACATTTCTTAGGTTTAGATACTCATGATTATGGGTTACAAACAGAACCAATGCAAACTAATATGGTGCTTACCGTAGAGCCTGGTATTTATATTCCAAAAGAGAAAATGGGCTTTAGATTAGAGGACAATGTTGTGATTCAAGAGAAAGGAACTCCTTTGAATCTTATGAAAAATATTCCTATTCAAGCCGATGAAATTGAAGCCTTGATGAACAGTTAATGTGCTTATGCAAACTACAATAAATTATATCGTAAAAGGTGAGGGATCACCTGTAGTATGGCTTCACGGTTTTATGGAAGATCTGAGTATCTGGGAAGAGCTTACCAATGCAATTCCTGATAAACAGCATATTTGCATTGATTTATTGGGACACGGGAGAACACCTTCACAAGCTAATGTTCACGGTATGCAGCTACAAACTGATATTGTAGATCAGGTGTTAAGAAAGCTTACTATTACTAATTTTGCATTGGTAGGACATTCAATGGGAGGTTACATAGGTTTAGAACTCTTGAAAAAATATCCTAACGAGTGTACACATTTCGTTTTGCTAAATTCTACGAGCTACGAGGATAGTCCTATCAAAAAGCAAAATCGAGTTCGTGCCTTACGTATTGTCGATCAGCAGAAAGACAGTTATGCACGTATGGGGATTGTAAATTTATTCTCACCGAACTACCGAGAACAGTTTTCTGTAGAGATAGAGCGTCTTATTAAAGTAGCACAAAATACTTCTTGTAAAGGGATTAAAGCGGCTTTAGAAGGTATGAAGGCACGTGAGGCTACTACAGAAATATTAGCCCATTTTCAAGGAAAAAAACTAATGATTTCAGGTAAAGAAGATCCTATAATTCCTATTGAAAATGCCCGTGAAGAAGCTCAGAAAACTAATTGTCAATTTGTGCAAGTTTCAGGGGGGCATATGTCCTATCTTGAAGACTTTCATGCTACTACTCGTATTTTAAATGGTTTCTTAAAAGAATTATAACCGAATGCCCTTTAATATTGTACCTTTTTATTTCCTTACTCGTCTACCTTTGGATGCTTTTTGATCTTCTTTTTTAGAGTGTTGTTCCATAGGGTATTTCGTGGGGTTAATCTGATACAAAATAAAGTCGTGAATATCTTTACGACGTCTGAGACCTTTCAGCATTTTAAGATAAGATCTGTGAGTAAAAAGTTTAACACGAATTTTGTGTAGTTCTTGTTCTGTCACGCCTTTTTTATCAAACTCATGAAAGTCAATATCTATGTCATATATAGCACTATCAATACTTTCTGAGTTTATACACATAGCTTTGTAAAGCTCCTGTTGTCGTTCATAATTTGATTAAGAATATCATTCCTGCGTTCAAAGTAATTTTGTTCAGACCCTATATAAAGTCGAGATGCACTTTGAGAACGTTCCAAGTAAACGGTTCTATCATTTGTATTCCTATAAGTTCTCGAGGACTCATCTAATTCCATGTTCTGCCTACTTTGTGTAGTCCGTACAAAATGGTTAAAGGATGTATTTTCATTCAGTCTACTTTCGGGCATAAATGTAATTCCTAAGCTATCAAAATTACTACTTTGTTCATATAGAGCATCTATAGAATTTCGTAGATGAATTACTCCTGAATATTCAGAGGTACTCGATTTCAGCAATTCTAACGCACTTGTAGCATCACGATAACACGAGCTCAATAGAATATCTCCACCATTTGGGATATCACTAGGGAATCTGCTGAAATGAGTCGGTACACCTTCTATACCATGATCTGATAGTATTTCTAATTCTTCAGGTTGTATTACTCTTTGACCAATATGTTCAGATATTCCTTGCCTTATTACATGAGTATCTTGTGTTAGTGTTTCATCTTGATAATCATGTAAAATCCTAAGAGTTATTTGACTATGTTCTTCTGCTAAAGTATTTAAAATTGTTCTAGGAATAAGTTGGGGTAATGTATTGCGTTTTAAATGTTCAACACCTGATTCAAAAAGTGCTTTTCTCCCTTCAATATTGAGTTCTGATTGATTTTCAGAAATATATCTTTGTACTACCTTTTCTAAGCATCTTTTTAATCGAGCCTCTAGTAACCCCTATCTTTAAACTTTATTTTTCTTAAAGTAACGCCATAATCATCAGTGTAATTCACGTCATGTATTAATCTGCCAAATGATATTAAAAAATTTAAGCGTTTTTCTGGTTTCATTTCAGCAACAAATTCTCCGATAGCATTTTGTAAAGGTGTGATTTCACTCTTCAGTAAATTTTCTAAACTTTCTGTAAGTTTTTCACCTGCATTCTTTAATGGCATACTAAAAATTCAGTTTTGGTATTATTTTCATCGCCTTATGTTTCTACTAGGAGAAATACTTCTTTCAGGAGAATCGATAGTAACCACCTCTATATTAGGTAATTCACTTATACTACCTACTCTTGGGATTGCTTGTGTACTTTCTGCTATTGCTGTTAATTGTGACTGATTTTTAGAAGAATCAGATATTGTTCTATTAAGCTGTTCATCTGTACTATTTGCTCCTTGGGTTACTTGTCTGCTTTCTGCTTCTAACTTATCTATCTCTGATTTGGCTTTAGATAACTTTGATGCAAATTCAAATAATTTTGATATAGCTCTTTCTAATTTCCCCGAATGTTCTCGTGGAACATCAGTGTTAGTATAATAAGATACTCTACTTTCTACCGATTTAAAAGCCTCATCAATAAGTTTTAAGTATAGTTTCTTTGCATTTAGTGGTATTGCTGTATTTTCAATAATATCAGACATCTCCTTTCCTAAATCATTAAGTATATCTAAAGCTTCAAAAGAATACTTATGATTATTCTTACTTAATCGATCGTGAATTATATATAAGTTATTATAGAATTCTTTGTTGTCTGATACTGAAAGTCCCTGTATATTATTTAGTGTGTTTAGTTCTGAACGGGTCGACCTCAAATCCTCTACAGTATCTTTTAGGTGGTTACGAACCTCTTCTCTAAGCCCTTTTGTCAAACCATTCCCCTCTACTTTTAGTATAAGAGATGCAATCAATTTCGTCTTCTGATATGATGTAAGATTATTATCTTCTTTTAAATTCTCTAAAAGACTATTAATAAGATTTACGCTTTTTTCAGCAAGTCCTCCTCTTGTAAAAAATCCAAATCGGGTATCAAAAGATTTATCATATTTAGTTAATGTCTCAAGTATTTTATCTACTTCCGAAGTTACTGCTTTATATTTAGTTTCACGATGTATCGCTGATTTAGCTTCAGATAAGTGTGCTCTAGCTTCAGACAATAGTGGTTTATCATCAGTATCTGGGGAGATAAGAGTAGTTAGTTGAGGACTTATTCTATGTAAAATTTCCTTAATATCATCTAGAAACTTTTTCTTATGATCTGGAGTTAATACTTTACTCTTTTGAATAGTATTACATATTTCTATAATTGAATGAATAGTACTTTTTACTTTAGAAGAATCATTCGTTCTTAATTCATTAAAAAGTTCTCCAACTTTAGACTTAATATCAGACACCTCGGTTGCTAAATCTTTGGTTTGTCTATTGTCTATTGCCTGTAAAGTCTCTTTAATTTTATCTATAAGCTTTTTTTTATGATCTAGAGTCAACCTTTGACTGTTTCTAATAGTATCAGATATTTCTTTAGTTAAAGAAACAACCCATTCTATGATAGAAATATCTGTTTCACCATCTTTTAACGCATCAATAACTCTTTCAAGTTTCATATTAACCCGAGATGCTTCTTCTATCTCTTCTTGCTGTTTAATTTTCTCAGGCATTGATTCCAGTCTTTCTAAAAGACCGTTTTTAGTAAAAAGTTTTCTAATTTTTGGATTATTATAACATCCTGTTTTTTTCTTAAAAGATTCAATTTGACTTATTTTATCGTCTCTTGTCATCATAATATCATTTTCTAAGCGATCTAGAAAAATATTGATGAGGTCGACACTCTCTTTCCCAAGGGTTTTGTTTGTTTTTTGCTTAAGGTATTGATCTAATTTATCAATTATATCATCTAACTGATTTGATAGCATATTTCTTTTTTTCAATAAAAATACACTTTTATAAGTTGGTACATTATGTCTTCACTTGAATGAGTATTCACTTTAAGTGAATATTATATATTTTTATGTTAGTGTTGTAAAGTTTAAAAATGATGATTGGACAGATAACACCATACTATATATAGGTTTTTCTGTGAATAGTATGTAGATTGGGTTTCTATTTAAAATTATATCATGTCAAAGAAATGTCCTTGTGGAAGTCAGCAACTCTTTTCGGAATGTTGTCAGCCCATACATAAAAATATCTATTTAGCTCAAACACCTTTACAACTAATGAAGTCGCGTTATAGTGCTTATGTGATGGGAAATATTGATTATTTAAAAATAAGTCATCAACGTAGGACTCGTAAAAAGGTAGACTTTCAAGATATACGTAGCTGGACGAATAGTGTCGTATGGATGCAGCTTGAAATTATAGCTACTGAAATGAAAAATGACAATGAGGGTTTTGTAACTTTTAAGGCTTTCTTTCGTGAGCATGGCAAGTTGGAAGTTATATATGAAAAGTCACGTTTTCTAAGGCAAGACGGGCATTGGGTATATGTAGATGGACAGTTTTTGAATTGAGTGTTTAGGCAATAAAGATCTGATATACTCATAAGTCATGTAATATCCATTAATAATATCGGTGTTGATTCTATAGAAATTTATATTTTTGGGTAAGAAATTTAATTTTTTAAGATGGAGAAATCTAAACATTTTGCAGTACTTGGAGGAGGAAGTTGGGCAACAGCAATCGTCAAAATGCTGACTGAGAATGTGATGAATATAAGTTGGTATATGCGAAGTGAAGATTCAATCGCTTATCTTAAAAAGCATCATCATAACCCCAACTACTTAAGCTCAGTAGCTTTCGATATGAATCAGCTTCAGTTGAGCTCAGATATTAATGAGGTTGTGGGATGTGCTGATATTATTATTGTTGCCATTCCTTCAGCTTTTATTTATTCTGAGTTTTCTAAGCTTTCATTGAGTTTGGAGGATAAAATTATTTTTTCGGCTGTTAAAGGTATTGTTCCTGAGAGTATGTCTATTGTAGGAGAGTATTTTAATGAATTTCATAAGGTTGATTTTAATAACTTCGGAGTTATTACAGGACCTTGTCACGCAGAAGAAGTAGCACTTGAAAAACTTTCTTACTTAACCATTGCTTCTAAAGATACTGATAAAGCTAAATGTGTAGCAGATCATTTCACTAGTGACTATATCACCTGTAAAATATCCGATGATATCATTGGTACAGAATATGCAGCAGTATTAAAAAATATATATGCTATCGCAGCAGGTATAGCTCATGGCTTAGGTTATGGTGACAACTTTCAGAGTGTGTTGATGAGTAACGCTATTCGTGAAATGAAGCGTTTTATTAAGCAACGTCACAAGATGAAAAGAAACATTAATAATTCTGCTTATTTAGGGGATCTATTAGTGACAGGTTATTCTACTTTTTCTAGAAATCGTATGTTCGGAAATATGATCGGTAAAGGTTATACTGTACAGAGTGCTATTATTGAAATGAACATGATTGCAGAAGGTTATTACGCTACAAAAAGTGCTTTTAACCTTAATGAAAATGAATCTAAAACCCCTATTATAAACGCTGTATATAAGGTACTTTATCAATACGGTAATCCTAAAATAGTGTTTAAAAAATTAGCTGAGAAATTGGATTAATGTGTATACCTAATTTATACATTAGGTATACACTTAATATCTTCTTTATCTGCGTAATGACTTGTAAGCCATGCCATTACCTCCTATTTTAGCTAGGTCTTCAGCTCTCCTTCTTCTATCAACCTCTTGTGAGGATGAAATCCTAGCACCATCATTTAATTGTGTAATATGAGAGTTACTCTTCCTTGTATTTAAATCAATGGTTGTACTGATAGTACTTTCTAATTGTTTCGGGTTTATTCTTATGTATAAAGGAGCTGAGTGTTCACCTTGCTGGGGAACCTCAACATATTTGTGATCGACACCTTCTTGTTCACATGCCATTTTTATCTCTTCTATTCCTTCTTTAGTAAGTCGAAAATTTTGATCAGTATCACCTGTAAAACATACATCGATTCCAATAACTTCATTGTTACTACCTGTAACTAATTTTATGTCAACATCATTTCTTTTTTCAAGATTATGTGTGGCTAGTTCACTCAAGATCTCACTAGTTGTGAGCTCTGGCTGACGATGTGAATGTATATAGGGTAATGTAGTGAAGCGTTCTAAACTTTGTATAGCTATTTGTTCTATAGCGGTTGTAGCTCCATCAGCAACATCTGTATTTCTTTGAATTTTTAAAGGGGCTAGCATATCAAATACCTCAGGGTCCAAATGTAGTTTGATAGCTGCATTCTGATTAAGTTCAAATTGTAATTTCACACGATTACTGTCATACACTGTATAGATACCATCTTCATTAAAAGAGCCTTCTCTTGCTGCTTTTTGTAATAGTTCAGCAACTTTAAAACTTATTGTTTTACCATTTCTGAGCATTAGCTTTACTTGTTTATCATAGTCAATAAATCGAGGAATATTTTCTTCTTTTCTAGGGTTTATACGCCCTACAGTACTATTAATAACAAAGGCACTTCCCATGATAGCATTTAAAGAAATATAAGTTATCCCCGCAGCACCAGCAACAGGAGGAAATGCAATAGCACCTGCTGTCATTCCTAAGGTAGTTAGTCCTGTAGTTAATGATCCTGTAAATTGTGATCTTTGTGGGGTATTTACTAAGTTTCCAACCTTTCCAAATCTTGATCTCACATTGAGACTAGGTTGACTATTAGGGATTACATAGATTAATTTATCGAGTGTTGGTTGAGTAGGCATGTGGTTATTGTTTTAAGTGATTTTCTAGAAAGTTATAGCTTATATCAGCAAGGTTTAGTCCATCGACTGTGGCAGACCAAGGACCATGTCCTTTTCCTTCTAAAGCATAAAATTCGTAGTGCGTATCATATGCGTCGTAAATATCTCGAAGATCTTCAGCTTCTGCAAATAATACTGTTTCATCTTCAGTCCCATGTACAATTAATATTGGAGGCATGTCACTATCAAAACGACTTAAGTCATATACACTAGATAAACTATCTATAGCAATTGTAGAACCCCAAAAGTCAATGATAGATCGTACAGTATACGTTTGTTCTATATGTGTTGTGATTAGTGTACTATCTTCACTTTCTGTAAGCTCATTAGTAAAATCTTCGGGCTCACTAATACCTAGACTAATTGCGGTAATCGCTCCCGCTGAACTACCTCCTACACTTATATTTTCAGTATCAATATTATAATCTTCAGCATATTTATTAATCCATCTTAGTGCAGCCTTTGCATCACGTTGTGCAGGGTACATTGCTAGGAACTGATCTTTACTTTCTTCAACTAGCTCCGCTGCATTTTCCCAAGCATCGGGAACGGTACCATAGTCATTCATCAAACGATAATCTGCTGAGAATACTACCCAGCCACGTTGTGCAAGGTAGTTTGCTAGGACCTCGATATTTTGGTCTTGTTTTGCCCCTCCTATAAAGCCTCCTCCGTGAAGAAACAGTAGAGCTGGTCGATTTGTTATTTCGTTTTCAGGAGCGTATACATCTAGTTTCAGGTCTACTAAAGAGGTAAGTTCACTATTGATACTTTCGTGACTAAGTCCTTTTGCATATACAATATCTGTGGTAACATTTACCTCATAAGGGATTTCGTATTGAGGAATTTCAGGTTCCCCAATTATATTACTATCATCAGTACTTTCATTACAGCTTATAAAGAGAAATATGATCGTAGTACAAAGTAGAGATAATTGTTGCATAACTAAGTTTTTATAACAGACAAACACTTAGCAAAAATTGAGCCAATAAGTGAATGTTTCAGTTCAAACTTTATTGAGACAGTCTTATTTTCAGACCTTACAAGTTGATTACCCAATATTGAAAAACAGCTCTTAAATTTTAGTTCAAACCCTGTTTTATTTGTAGTATTGGTGTAGTAGTAAATCTTCTCGATATGAAAACTTTTCTCGATAGTTTGTTAGCTAAGTTAGTAGCTTATAGTGATGCTGAGCTTTCACGTACAGTAGTGGTGTTACCCAGCCGCAGGGCAGTAGTATTTCTAAAAAATGCCTTAGCAAAACATTTTTATGATAGGGTTGTTTTACTTCCTCAGATTATAAGTATAGATAGTTTTATTACTGACTTATCTAAAGTGGCTCTATTGGGTAACACAGAAGCATTATTCTTATTATATGAAGCTTACACCAGTTTAGAAATTGAAGAAAAAGAGCATAGTTTTGAGCGTTTCCTAGGCTGGGGACAAACTTTATTACAGGATTTCAATGAGATTGATCGGTATTTAGTAGATCCCGATACTTTTTTCAATTATTTATATGATATCAATGACCAAAAACATTGGTTTCTAGAAGAGGATAAAACGGATTTAATAGAGAATTACATCGAGTTTTGGCAGAAGTTATATACGTATTATCAAAAGTATCAGGAGTTAATTTCAGCACGAAAAATGGGATACCAAGGGTATCAATATCGCAAAGCTGCTGAGTATGCTGAAACATTTATCAATCAGCAGGATTCACATTATCTGTTTGCGGGGTTTAATGCACTTAATAATGCGGAACAGCATATTATTCAAACTTTTCTAAAAGCAAATAAAGCTACTGTTTTTTGGGATGCCGATAAGACTTTCTTAGAGGATAAGTACCATGATGCTTCTTTATTTTTAAAACGTTTCCAAAAACATTGGGATATTGATACTAATGGTTTTCAGGATAGTATACATAATAGTTTTGCTAAGGATAAAGAGATAGATATTATTGGCGTACCTGGAGGCGTAGGACAGGCAAAGTTTCTTTCAACCTTACTGGAAAATATGGAACAAAAAGAGTATTCCAAAACAGCACTTGTACTTGCAGATGAAACATTATTATTACCAGTGCTCAATGCCTTACCTAGTAAAGTTCAAAATGTGAATATTACAATGGGGATGCCCCTAAGTCAAAGTCCTATTAGTGTTTTTGTAAACCAGTTGATTAGTTTAAAGTTTGCGAATAAAGGTAAGGGGTATTATTATAAAGATATATTACAGTTTTTAGAAAACCCGTATACCCAAGTTATTGTTGGGAAGGAACATTGTAATACGATACGACAGCATATTTTTGATACTAATTGGGGGTATTTACCTACTCAAATTTTAAACGAGAAATTACCAAAGGAGATTACTTTTCGTTTTAAAAACTGGGAAAATACACCAAAAGCTACTACAGAGTTAAAGTCGTTTTTAGAAGAATTACTAGTACATTATCAAGTTCACAATAACGAAATACAGATTACATATTGTATTAGTATGCTAGAGGTCGTAGAGCAATTTACAAATGTGATGACCCAGTATGATGAAACAATTTCTGGAAAAACATTTTTACAGCTTTTGATGAGTGAAATATCGAGTCAAACTATTGATTTTAGAGGAGAACCTTTTGAAGGATTACAAATTATGGGGGTACTCGAATCACGTTGTTTAGATTTTGAACAAGTTATTATGTTGGGGGTAAATGAAGGAAAATTACCATCGGGTAGTAAAACGAGCTCGTTCATTCCTTTTGATCTTAAATCTCAGTTCAAATTACCAACTCATAAAGATAAGGATGCTATATATGCCTATCACTTTTACCGACTTTTACAACGTTGTGAGAAAGCTTATTTAATTTATAATACTGAAGTAGATAGTGTAAAGTCAGGAGAGAAAAGTCGTTTTCTCCAACAGTTAGAGTTAGAGCCTCTGGTTAATCATCAAATCCGTTCCCGTATTGTGAGTGCTTCCCAAACGGCAAAGTATACTCCTCTTACTGAAATAACTACTACAACTGAAATACAGCAGGTTATTAAGGAAAAATCACAAACTGGATTCTCACCTTCTGCGTTAGCTACGTACTTAAGAGACCCTATGGCGTTTTATGAAAAGTACGTACTTGATATACATGAACCTGATGAACTGGAAGAAGAAGTAGCTGCAAGGAGCATGGGAACTATTATTCATAATGTTTTAGAGTATTTCTATAAAAACTACCTGCCAAGTAATCGGATACTTACTGTTGAGGTGTTAAATAAAATGAAAGCTGATGTTGTGCAAGTTGTGAAGCAAGAATTTCGTAAAAAGTACGCTGATGGTATTAAAAGTGGTATAAATTACCTTACACAAGAAGCTACGATTACGTACATAAATAAATTTCTTAATGCTGAGTTGGATGAGGTTAAAAAGGGACACGAAATAGAAATTATTGCTTTAGAAACAAAGCTTAAAGTACCTATTAAAACACATAATTTAGATTTTCCTATATACATTAAAGGAACGGTAGACAGAGTAGACCGTATAAATGGCCAGTTACGTATTATTGATTATAAGTCGGGTAGTGTAAAGGCAATTGATCTTGCTGTGAAAGATATTCGAAATATTATTTCAGAAAATAAGACCAAGGCCTTACAGTTACTTATGTACAGTTATATGTATGCGAAACAGAATATACTAAAGGTTCCTGTAGTTGCAGGTATCATATCTTTGAAAAATTTAAACGATCAACTAGTCATCCCGTTTACTTGTTCTAAACAAGTATTAATTGATAATGAAAGTTTTAGTAAACTAGAGGAAGCTATTGAAGATTTAATTACCGAAATTTGTGACTTACATATTCCTTTTGTTAAAAATGAAGAAGTCACTTATTACTAAGCATATTAATCAGGCTATTGCAGGTAAACATCAGCGTCCTATTGTAACGGATTTTATCTATAAAGAGACAAAGCTTGTTAAGCCTATAGTTATTTTTTGTCATGGTTATAAGGGCTTTAAAGATTGGGGAGCTTGGCAATTGATGTTTGAGGCATTTGCTAAGGCAGATTTATTTGTAGTGGCTTTCAACTTTTCTCATAATGGAGGAACACTTTCTCAGCCAATTGATTTTCCTGATTTAGAAGCTTTTGGAAATGACAATTTTTCTAAACAACAAGATGATTTACAGTCTATAATCGATTTAGTAACAGCTTCATATTTTAATTATGCTAGTCAAGTAGACACATCACAGGTGATACTTATTGGGCATTCACGTGGAGGGGGAGTGAGTATTCTGAAAGCAGCACAAGATACGCGTATTACGAAGTTAGTGAGTTTGGCTTCTATAAAAAGTTATGCTGATAGTATACCTAAGGGAGCTATCTTAGATCAGTGGAAAACCTCAGGGGTACAGTATATCAAAAACGGACGTACAGGGCAACAAATGCCAGTATATTATCAGTTATACGAAGATTTCATGTCGAATGCTTCTGGTTTAAATATCGAAAGGGCAGCTTCTCAATTGGAAATTCCTCACTTGTTGTTTCATGGTAAATCGGATACAGCAGTACCTTTTGTTTGTGCAGAAACATTACATCAGCTTAGTTCACAAAGTACTTTAGTTCCGTTGGATACTAACCACGTATTTGGAACAAAGCATCCTTGGAATACTATGGAAATGCCTAAAGTTTTGAATAACGTTACTCAAAAAATTATTGATTTTGTCAGAAATTAAAACTACAGTTGCCAATTTTAAGGCAATCCATCAGATTGCTTTACCTGCTATTGTTGGGGGTATTGCTGAGCCCTTACTTTCCTCTACTGATGCGGCGATTATCGGGAATATGGATTATGATGCTACAGAAGCTTTAGCAGCTGTAGGCATTGTAGGGTCTTTTTTATCGACGCTTATTTGGATCATAGGACAAACACGTAGTGTTATTTCTTCCGTAATTTCTCAGTATGTAGGATCAAACCAAACGAGTAGGATACGAGATTTACCTATACAGGCTATTGGTTTCAATATTCTGATTAGTATTATCGTATTACTTGTTAGTTATTTTTTTAAGACTTCAATTTTTGAACTTTTAGGAGCACAAGACCAAGTACTTAAATATAGTTTAGCATATTATGATATCCGTATTTGGGGTTTTCCATTTACATTAGTAGTTTTTGCAGGTTTTGGTATTTTTCGTGGTTTCCAAAATACTTTTTGGCCTATGATCGTAGCTGCAGTAGGGGCACTTGTAAATATCGTTCTCGATTTTATATTGGTATATGGTATTGAGGGGTATATTCCGAGTATGCACGTGGAAGGAGCTGCTTATGCTAGTTTGATTTCACAGGTGGTTATGGCGTTAATGGTATTGGTACTCCTATTCCAAAAAATGGATATAAGCTTTGCTATTGGTCGTAAGGTACATCACGATATCAAACGTATGGGGGTAATGAGTTTTCATTTGTTTCTGAGGTCAGTTTCTTTAAATGTAGCTTTACTTGCTGGTGTTAGGACCGCAGCTACCATTAGTGATGCTGAGGTTGCTGCACATACAATTGCAATGAATATCTGGTTGTTTACGGCTTTCTTTATAGATGGTTACGGTTCGGCAGGAAATATTTACGGAGGACGTTTATTAGGGGCCAAGGATATGCCTCAGCTCCATTTATTAATCCGTAAAATTACGGTTTATGGTATCGTTTTAGGAACGCTTTTAATGCTTATAGGTTTTGTAGGATACGATTACTTTGGTACTATTTTTACAAGTGAAGTTGATGTCCTTAATGCTTTTACAAAAATATTTTTTGTCATTTTACTCATACAACCACTTAGTACTACTGCTTTTATCCTAGATGGTCTTTTTAAGGGATTTGGAGAGATGCTTTTTCTTAGAAACTTACTTTTTATAGCTACTTTCGGAGCTTTTCTACCCACTCTTTTTATTACGCAGTACTATGATTTAGGTTTGTTAGGAATATGGACAGCTATGGCGGTTTGGCTTGCTACACGTTCTATAGGTTTGTTATGGAAACTTAAAAAGAGTTATGGGTTTAGGGTAGTGTGATAGATAGTATGAGTTATAACAGTTCTATAGTAATAAATAGAGTATTCTGTTAAGTTTAGGTTTGTTATATTGTTGTAAGCGTTATTTTAGATACTCACTCATAATTTTTCTTACTTCTAAAACCTCTAGTTTATTTTTCTTAGGTAAAAGTTTTGTTAAATCGTTTCTATTATTTTGTTTTAGATATGATGATAATTCTTCCCTATTGAAGAACATATAAAATTTAGAAGTCTTGAAGTTATAGATCATACCTCTATATCGACCTATTCCAGTTCCTATATACTTGTAACTTCTTGTTACATTAATAACCTCTAAATAAATTTCTGTTTCATTGTATTGCGTTGCTAGGATATAATCTATTTTTTTATTAGCGAATACAACCCTTTTATTATAGTTTAGTAATTTTTCAACTTCTTTTGCTCTAATTAACAAACTATCATTCTGAACAACTGCAAAATATTTCTTTTCTTTTTCACCTGAATTATCTTTCAAAATATAAGTTATTGAGCCTAGTCGATTTTTAATTTGATAGTTTTGAAGCCTTTGGGAAGGCTTTTTATTTACAAATTCTTTATAATTTAAATAACCTCCAGAAGGCAAGCATGAGTTTTGAGCATTGGTGAGTAAATAATTCCCTAAAGTTAGAAGAGTAATTAAGATAATTCGGATCATATTATTTTAAATCAATTTTTTATAGATTGTGAGTATTTTTTAGGTTTAAAAGTAATATTCTTCTTTATACATAACAATACCAACACCCCTCTAAACGCATTTAGAGAGGTGTTGGTATTTGCTAATTGATGTCGTTTTTTATTTCTTTTCTGTATCGTTGAGTTTTACTTCAGTTCTACGGTTTAGTTGTCTTCCGTAGCGAGTACCATTAGTTGCAATTGGTTTTTCTTCACCGTTAGGTACTGTTGTAAAACGTTTTTTAGAAAGACCATTCTTTACGAAATATTCTTCTACGGTATTAGCTCTATCCTGAGATAATATTTTGTTTCTGGCTTCAGTATCTGAGCTATCTGTATTTCCTTCAATAAAGAACTTAGCAGTAGGGTATTCTTTAATAATACTGATAATGTCCTTTAATACTTTTTCTGATTTTGCTCTTAGGTTAAATTTACCTGAGTCAAATAAAATTGACTTCTTATACTTAGTCAGTTTCTCGGTAATTTCTTTAGGGATGTTTCTTGATTCTGGACATCCGAAGTTTGTAGGGGCTCCTGCTTCCTCAGGGCATACATCCTCTTCATCAGGGACACCATCATTATCAGCATCAGCAATAGGGCATCCGTCATTAGACTTCGTACCAGCTTCATTAGGGCATTTGTCTTTTGAGTCAATAACTCCATCACCATCAGTATCAGGACAACCATTAAGATTAATTAAACCTGCAATTTTAGGACACATATCTAGCTCATCTGTGATGCCATCACCATCAGTATCAGGGCATCCGTCAAATTCAGCTAGTCCAGCAATTTTAGGACAACTATCTTCTTTATCTGTAATTCCATCACCATCAGTATCAGGACATCCATTAAGTTTCTTTAAACCAAATACAGAAGGGCAAGCATCCTTACTATCAGGTACTCCATCACCATCGGTATCCCTTCCTCCAAACTGGAATTTAATACCTACGTGGTGGTGTAAGTGTGAGGTCTGAAAAGGTACTGTACTAATTCCATCAGTACTTTCAGCATTGTACACATGGTTATCATAGTTTTGTCCTAATTCACTAAGTACGCCTTTATACATAGTACCTACGTTAAGTGCGAACTTTTTAGAGAACCAAAAGTCTAGATCTATTCCAACATTAGCATTGTAATAAGCTTTTGATTTCTCTAACCAGAAAGCACCACCACCAATACTTAGCTGAGGGTCAAGTAAGAAATCTTCCTCTTTAGAAATTAAATTTCTAAAACTATAAGCAATTGCCGCATCGGTAGCGTAGTACTGTAGTCCTTTTATATCAGCCGAAAAACTTTGGTCCTCTGCAGGTGCCCATCCAATTTCGGATATTGTATTGAAAGAACCTGAAATACGCCCAGAGAAGTTACCAACGATATGTCGTGCAAAAACTAATTTTGAGGGTATAAACTTATAATTAATATTCCCTAGTTCTGCAAAGCTCAGTAGTTCTTCTTCAAAAAAGTCAACACCATTAGTATTTAAACTAATAGTCCAAGGTGTATTCTTATTTTGTGCACTTATGTTAAGGCTTATAAGTGCCAAAATGAAATTAAAGATAATTTTTATAGTATGTTTCATTGCAAAATTTTTCTGGGACAAATTTAAAATCAAAAAGTGTATCTACATAAAAAAAGCACACCGAAATTAGGTGTGCTTTTCTTAATTTTTAGAACTTCGCTTTTATTAGCTAATTATTCCTTGTGTAAAAATTATTTTACTAGGTTAATTTCTACTCTTCGATTAATTTTTCTTCCATCAGCATTCATGTTAGAAGCGATAGGTTTAGTTTCTCCGTAACCTACAGAGTTTAATCTACTAGCATCAACTCCTCTATTAATAAGGAAGTTTTTCACAGCAGCAGCTCTATTTTCAGATAATTTCTGGTTAGAAGAAGCACTACCGATGCTATCTGTATGTCCTTCAATAGTAAATTTAGCTGTTGGGTATTCCGCTAAAATTACAGAAATATCGTTTAATATTGTTTGAGATTGTGCCTTTATAGATGATTTAGCAGTATCGAATAAGATCGTTTTAGCGTAATCATTTAGTGTTTTCTGTACTTCTTCTGTCACTATTTTTACTTCAGGACATCCGTTATTTTTAGCAACACCAGCTTCATTAGGACATTTATCTTCGTTGTCGTTGATTCCGTCATTATCACTGTCCTTGTAAGCACATCCTTTGTTAGCTTTAGGTCCAGCTTCGTTAGGGCAAGCATCATCTTTATCAGCTACACCATCACCATCGGCATCAGGGCAACCGTTAAGGTTTACTAATCCAGCTACATTAGGACAAGCATCATCTTTATCAGCAATACCATCACTGTCAGTATCAGGGCAACCGTTAAGGTCAGCTAATCCGAAAGTATTAGGACAAGCATCTTCTGAATCTTTTATACCATCAGCATCAGTGTCAGGACATCCGTTTAATTCCTTTACACCAGCTACTTCAGGACATTCATCTTTATCATCATTTACACCATCACCATCAGTATCAATTCCTCCAAAGGCAAATTTGATTCCAAAACGGTGTTGTAAGTGAGAGGTTTGAAATTGTACATCACCAGCCGTCTCAGAATTAGTAGCTGTATAAGCATGATTGTCAATATTTTGACTTAGTTCGCTTAATACACTTTTATAAGTTGTACCAAGGCTTATTGCTAAATAGTCTGTTACCCAAAAATCGATACCAGCACCAGCATTTGCATTATAATATGCTTTAGAATTTTCTAACCAAAAAGCACCTCCACCAATAGTTAATTGAGGGTCTATGAAGAAGTTCTCTTTTTTAGAGATTAGGTCTCTAAAACTGTAAGATAATCCAGCATCTGCAGAATAGTAAGATACATCATCGATTCTATAGCTGAAATCATTAGCTTGTTGAGGAGCCCAACCGATATATTTAATAGTATTTAAAGATCCTGTAACACTTGCTGAAAATCCATTTTTGATATAGCGTCCAACAGAAAGTTGACTTATAGCTGGAACGATATTAGGGTTTCCTAGTTCTGCAAAAGTAACTTTTTCTTCCTCTAAAAAATCTACAGCGTTTGTTCCAACTGAAACTGACCAAGGCTTATTAGCATTTTGAGCTAGTGCCGAGCCACATGCTAATCCTAAAACAGATAGAGCAAGAGTTTTTGTGAAATTTTTCATATAATAATGATAAATTAAATTTAAAAAATAAGACAGGCAAATGTACTAGTATAATATTAATACTCAAAGTTTGTTATACCTATATTTATCATATTTTCGTTTTACAGTACATAAATAAAGATCATTAGCTCATTTTTTTTTTCTGATATGTAACAAATGTATTAGATGAAGTACATAATAGCTCGAAATTGTGAAGTAGTCATAACGCTATCCTATTGATAGTTGTGATTAAAAAAGTATTTTTACTTTGAAATCATGAGCTTAAGTAGTACTCTCTCACAACAAAAACAAGATGAAATATTAACTTTCAATCAACCAAAAAATTACTAGGTATAGAAGGTAATGTCACTTCATTAAAAGAAGCTATAGAAATCCTTACAGATGAAAATATTTCTAAATTAAAAAATCAATATCATAGACTACTAAACCAGATAGAAGAGAACCACACACAAGCTGTAAAAATAGGACATAGTAAAAATGATATAAACTCTTATTTAGAGAAATTAAAGAAATGTAGCATCTAATTGTAGTGTAATAGAGCTATTTGATAGTATGAAAGAAGGGATCAGAAAGGCCCTAGCCGAAAAAAGAAAGTCTAGACCTAGGCATAAAGCATAATAAAAAAACGAGGAAACTTTTAAAAATTTCCTCGTTTTTTATTTGTTATTAATTTTATACTGGCACTAAGTCATAAAGTGTGTAAAGTTTAAAATATCGGGGGGTCATGACCCCC
>CAYYNF010000001.1:10889-37781 GCA_964472695.1 uncultured Flavobacteriaceae bacterium | reverse complement strand
CTAGAGGAAAGCTTAAGTTAGGATTCCAATTTAAGGTTTAAATATTGTATCTGTTAGATGATAGTAGTTTTTGAAGAATTTCATTCTAAGTAAACTCTAAGGTATATTCATTTAAACTAGTTGAGTTAATTTTACATGTTATGAAAAATAACAATTGTGTCGAATAGGGTTTATTAAAAAAAATAAATAATACTTATTAAAATTTTAAGGTAATATTATTTTTTCTGTATTAATTTTGGTTAATAAAAACGAGTCTAAATAAATCATTATGACTAAAAAAGTAAAAACACCTTGGCAGAGATTTATAGGGATGTTAAAACTGGATAAAAATGATATAAAGCAAATCATTTATTATGCAGTTTTTGCGGGGCTAGTAGCACTCAGTCTTCCTTTAGGAATTCAGGCTATTATTAATTTAATTCAGGGGGCAGAAATTAGTACTTCGTGGGTTATATTAGTTGTTCTAGTTACTTTGGGGGTAGGTTTTCAAGGAGTACTACAGTTAATGCAAGCCCGAATACTCGAAAATATGCAACAGAAAATATTCACAAGAGCTTCATTTGAGTTTGCTTATCGATTTCCTAAAATTAAAATGAGTGAGCTTTATGATTATTACCCTCCAGAGCTTGCAAATCGTTTTTTCGATATTTTAACGGTACAAAAAGGTTTATCGAAAATACTTATTGATTTTCCAGCAGCAATTCTTCAAATTGTATTCGGATTGATTTTATTATCATTTTACCACCCTTTCTTTATAGCTTTTGGAGTATTATTGGTTTTGTTTATTTATTTCGTATTCCATTATACAGCTCAAAAAGGTATGGAAACAAGTCTTTTGGAGTCCAAAAAGAAGTATAAAGTAGCAAACTGGATTCAAGAATTAGCAAGATCTGTATTGATCTTTAAAATTTCCAGTAAAAATAATTTAATCTTAAATAGAAATGATGAACTGACATATAAATATATAGAAGCTAGAGAAGGGCATTTTCGTATCATTATGAGGCAGTATGTTTATTTTATTTTATTCAAAATATTAATCACTTCAGGGTTATTGTTAATAGGAGGACTTCTAGTTTTAAATCAGCAAATGAATATAGGTCAGTTTGTTGCATCAGAAATCGTTATCTTGTTGGTAATTAGTTCTGTAGAGAAGATTGTTAGTGGTTTAGAGTCTTTCTACGATGTTCTAACCTCAATCGAGAAAATAGGTCAGGTAGTAGATAAGAAAATGGATTCCGAAAAGGGAGTAAATCCTTTTAAGAATAATGATGATCTTGTTATCGAGTTAGATGATGTTGGTTATAAAAAGCCAAATAATAAAGAAATTCTGAAACGTATAAAGTTACGTATTAATCAAAATGATCGTATTTTATTACAAGGACCACCAGGTTCAGGTAAATCAACACTTATAAAAGTTATTACAGGTTTATTAGAGTGCACACGTGGTGCAATTTATATAAACGATATCTCTTCAAAGGCTATTTGTTTAACGGAATTTAGGGATATGATTAGTCAAGTTTTACCAGAACAAAAGCCATTCCATGGTACAATTAAGGAGAATATCACTTTCGGAGATCCTTCAATTACTTCGGAGCGATTACATTGGGCCCTTAAAAATGTAGGTCTCTTAGACTATATTAAAGAGCAGACTAACGGAGTAGATACTGTTATTAAATCAGAAGGTTTAGATGTACCTCATACAATTAGTAAACGTATTTTATTAGCAGCAGCCATAGTAAAGAAACCAAAGTTATTGATGCTTAAAGATGCTCTAGAAGAATTTGATGCCAAAGAAGCAGAAAAAATTATAAATTTTTTAGTAGATGAAAAGCAACCTTGGGCACTATTTGTGTCGAGTAAAAGTGCTCGTTGGAATGAAAAATGTCCTCAGAAAATTGTTTTAGACAATGGAGTGTTAATTCATAAAACAAATAACGATGCTTAATATATCTAATAATAAACTACAGAAAACTATAAACCTTAGGCGTTTTAGAGCATATCAAAAAGCAGAAAAGAAAAAACACTATAATTATTTTAATCGCTTTTTATTTGTGTTTTTTATCTTGTTCGTTGTAGCTATGTTTTTGCCATGGACACAAAATATAACAGGGAAGGGGTATGTAACTACTTTAAATATTGACGAACGACCACAAACATTACAGTCGCCTATACCTGGTCGTATAGAGAAATGGTTTGTTAGTGAAGGGGATTATATTAATAAAGGAGACACCATTTTACGTATTGCTGAAATAAAAAGTGATTATTTAGATCCTCTTTTAGTAGAGAGAACCGATTTTCAGAGACAGTCAAAGTCAAAATCAATACAAGCATATATTAATAAAATAGAGGTATTAAATAGTCGTATAAAAGCACTGGAAAAAGAGCGTACTTTAAAATTAAAGCAAGCTAAAAATAAATATTTACAGTCTCAGTTAGGGGTTACTAGTGATAGTATAAATTATGTAACAACCAAAGTAAATTTAGAGATTGCAAATACTCAATTTAATCGAACTCTAGAATTAAATCAAGAAGGTTTAAAGTCTATGGTAGATTTAGAGAAAAAACGAGTTAAGTTACAACAGATGCAAGCAAAACTCATCGAGAAGCAAAACAAATTACTAGCAAGTCAAAATAAAGTTATTAATGCTGAACTTGAAATTTCTCGTATTGATACTGAGTATAATAATAAAATTAATAAGTCACAAAGCGATTTGTATTCAGCACAGTCTAGTAAGTATGAGACCGAAGTACAAGTTTCAAAGTTAGAAAATAAAATAGCTAATTATAGTCTTAGAAGTAAGTTGCTATATATAACAGCTCCAAGAAATGGCTTTATCAATAAAGCTATTAAGACAGGGATTGGAGAAACGTTCAAAACAGGTGAGAAGTTACTTAATATTATGCCTAGTGATTATCGTTTGGCGGTTGAAACTTATATTAAGCCTATTGACTTACCTTTAGTCCATAAAGGAGAAAAGGTACGTATTCAGTTTGATGGTTGGCCAGCTTTTATATTTAGTGGTTGGCCTAATGCTTCTGTAGGAAGTTATGGAGGAGAGGTTGTTGCAGTAGAGCGTTTCATTAGTGATAATGGCAAGTTTAGAGTACTCATTGCTGAAGATTCAGAACAACAAAAATGGCCAGAAAATCTCAGACCAGGTTCTGGAGCTAAGACTATTGCTTTATTAGAGGATGTATTTGTATGGTATGAAGTATGGAGGCAGCTTAATGGGTTTCCAGCAAATTACTATCAACCTAATAAACTGAAAAAAGATAGTAAGAAGGACACAAAGAAATAGGTAAATATATTATCGATTCCTATTGTTTTTTACTTTACTGTGAGTATAGTTTACCCTATTACTTCTCCATTTTTGAATTATAGAAATTACTTCTTATTACGGTAAATTACACATTATTATTAAATAACATGTTATATGAAAATATTATTAAGTTACTTATTCTTTGTGTTATTTTGCGTGCGAAGCTTATTCGCACAGCAATTTTCTGAGATTAATTTACAAGAAACTTTTTCATATGAAGAGTTTATGGCTTACGTGAAAAAGTATCACCCATTGGTGAAACAAGCGGCAATTACGCTTAAACAGTCCGAAGTGAAATTGTTAAAGGCAAGAGGAGGTTTTGATCCTAAGATTCAAACTAATTTCAGAACAAAAGAGTTTAAAGACAAGCAGTATTACGATTTATTTTACACAGCTTTTAAGGTACCCACTTGGTATGGAGTTGAGCTACAAGCTACTTATCAAAATAACTCAGGGGTGTATTTAAATCCTCAGAATACAGTCCCAGATAAAGGGATTTATAGTGCAGGTCTTAGTGTAAACGCTCTTGAGGGGTTATTGATCGATAAGCGTATGGCAGACTTAAAACAAGCCAAACTTTATATTAAAGAGACTTCTGAAAAGCAAAAGCTTATGGTAAACGATATATTATACCAGGCTTCTATAGCATATCTCGATTGGTTCAAAACCTATTTAGAGTATAGTACTTATACTGATTTTCTTCAGAATGCTAAAAGGCGTCTTAGGGCTGTAGAGCAAAGTGTAAAAGCTGGTAGTGTTGCTGCTATTGATAGTGTTGAAGCTACTATTGCGGTACAGACACGAAGCTTAAAGTTAGAGGAGATGAAGTTGAAGATGTATAAAAAGAAACTTAAAGTCAGCACTTACTTATGGGATGAAGATTTACCAATAGAAATCAATGAATCAATACAGCCGTTGATGCCTTTACGATTTAATAATTTGTCTATAGCACCGATGTTGAAGCAAATAGAACAAGGTTTTGATATAGAAAATCATCCTAAAATTAAAGCTCTAAATTTTAAAAGAAAGGTAATTGATATCAATAAAAAATTATACACCAATAAGTTACTACCTAAATTGAAGTTGACCTATAATTTTCTGAATTCAGAAACAGATGTCAAAAAGTTACAACTAGGAGAATATAAAGCTAAGATAAATTTCAGTACACCAATATTATTAAGAAAAGAACGTGCTTATTTACAGATGAGTAAATTGAAATTGCAAGATAATGCAATTGAAATTCAGGCAACTAAGTTAAAAATAAATAATAAATTACAAGCAAATCGCTATGCACTTACCTCTTTTAAAAAACAATTTGGTATAGCGAATGAGATGATCTCCAATTATAGACGCTTACTGGCAGGTGCCGAGAAGAAATATCAAATGGGGGAAAGCTCCCTGTTGGCTATTAACCTTTATGAAGCTAAACTAATAGAGGGAACGGTAAAGCAGATAGCAACTCAAAATAAATTGTTTGGTGCTATTGTTGATCTGTATAATACTTCTGTATTAATGACAGAACTTTGATAGTAGATAAGAAATTAAGTTGCTATCATTTTTTGTGTCACTATAGGCGTCTGTTTGGTAATTTTCTATTTCAGGATTGCTTAATAGCATAGGATTCATCAAACCTAATACAGATTCTTTCTGAGTAAGTTTGGTCAAGTAAATGTAGATTTTTTTCATATAAATAATAGGTTAATTTCTAATGCATTATAATTTAAATCAAAAAATGATAAAAAGCAAATTTTACCGGTAAAATACCGTTTTTGTTTTGTGGATTAGTCGAATCTGTTAGGTACTTATTTATGAAGATCGATAGATTGAATTTGATTGTTCTGTTTCGTCGCTCTTTTTAGGATATATTTCCAATAATTACTCGTAGAATGTTTCTGAAAATTTTTTTTAAGCTTTGAGTTTCCCGATTTTTGTAGTGTAATCTTTACAATATTTTATAATGGTACATACAGAAAAAGAGATCATTTTATTAAAAGTTTCTGGTCAAGACAAACCTGGAGTAACTTCAGGTTTAACATCCGTATTAGCAAATTATGATGCAAATATTCTTGATATAGGTCAAGCAGATATTCACGATACCTTATCATTAGGGATTTTATTTGAAGTAAAGTCGGGTGTTTCTTCAGCTCCTGTACTTAAAGATTTATTGTTTAAGGCATATGAACTAGGGATAAAAGTAAAGTTTACACCAATTACTGTTGAAGACTATGAGCAGTGGGTAAAGGCACAGTCGAAGCAAAAATATATTATTAACATATTAGGAGAACGTTTGTCGGCTTCTCAAATTGCGGCTGTAGCACAAATTATGTCTGATCAAAATCTGAATATCGAGTCTATTATGCGTATGACCGGACGTGCTTCTGTAACTGAAGTTTCGGAGTCCCCACGTGCCTGTGTTCAACTTACTGTAACAGGGTATATTCAGAATAAAGAAACACTGACCAGTAGTTTTATGCAAGTCTCTAGGGAACTTAATGTAGATCTTTCTTTTCAGGAAGATAATATGTTCCGAAGAAATAGACGTTTAGTGTGTTTCGATATGGATTCAACACTCATACAAACTGAGGTTATAGATGAGTTAGCAATGCTAGCAGGAGTAGGTGATCAGGTAAAAGCTATCACAGAATCAGCAATGAATGGTGAGATCGACTTTAATGAGAGTTTTAAGAAGCGTATGGCTCTGTTAGAAGGTCTTAGTGAAGATGTACTACAAAATGTAGCTAAGAATCTTCCGATCACTAAAGGAGCACATCGTTTGATGAAAGCTCTAAAATATTATGGGTATAAAACTGCAATTTTATCAGGTGGATTTACGTATTTCGGAGAATATTTACAGAAGGAGTTAGGGATCGATTATGTACATGCTAACCAATTGGAAATAAAAGATGGTAAATTGACAGGAAATTATTTGGGAGAGATTGTTGATGGAAATAAGAAAGCAGAATATCTAAAAGCAATTGCTGAAAAAGAAGGATTTGATATTAATCAAACAATTGCAGTGGGAGATGGAGCGAATGATTTACCAATGCTGAATTTAGCAGGGTTAGGAATCGCTTTTCATGCAAAACCAAAAGTGAAGGAAAGTGCTTCTACTTCTATTTCTAGTCTTGGGCTAGATGGAGTACTTTACTTATTAGGGTATCAGGATCGTCATATTGATGCGACAGAAAAATAAAGATATTTGTTTTATAAAATTGAAAACCAATATAATCCTAATAGTTTTTTTAACTGTTAGGATTTTTCTTTGAAAGAAGGTTCGTTGTGATAGAGAATACGCCACCCCTCATGTCCCATGCCATCCATAAGGTTGTATAGTTCAGAGATTAGTCGGTTACTTCCGTTTTCTTTTAGACTTGAAGCTTCAATTTGTTTTGTTAAACGCTCTTGAACAAGCTGTTGTACTTGATTGTGGTCTTCGGTGTTGAAAGTATTCAAATAGCCAGAATCGAGGTTGTAATATTCTATTTTAGGGCTTGTTTGAATTTGTGGTTCGGGAATTTTCACAATAGTAATTGTTTTGGTTTCAGTGTCCGTTTCTAAAACTAACTCGCTGAGGTTGTAGCTTAGGTTTACTTTTGCTTGTACTAATACTAAAGCTTTCTTTTCAGAACTAATCCAGTCAGAGTAGTAGGTTTTTACATCTGAGTAACTTACAATATCTGAAAATTGTGCTTCTGTTACTACTAGTTTACTTACCTGTGCTATTTGTTGTTGAATATCTCCAAAATGCTCAACATGATCTTTTAGAGGTTTTCGATAAGCTTCTACTGATTTTTGCCAAGAAAGTACACCAACAATCCCGATAATAATTCCTATAATATATCGTATCATATCTGAAAAGTACAAAAAAAACGTTTAATGGTTTGTAAGAGCTTTTGAGATGAATATTGCTAATTGAGTTACGCTTAATCCGCATATTTCATAAAGTTCTTCGGTAGTACCATGATCAATAAATTTATCGGGAATACCCAAACATTCTATCTTTCCCCGATAGCCTAGTTGCTGTGCAATAAAAATTATATTGCTTCCAAACCCTCCTGTAATTACTCCATCCTCTACTGTAATTATTGTACTGAACCTTTTACAGAGCTTACTAATTATATTTTGAGATATCGGTTTTACAAATACTAAATGCTGATGACATATTTTTGTGGCTAACAATGGATTTTTACGAAGTGTTTCAGATACTTGTACACTCATTTTTCCCGTAGTAATTACGGCTATTTCTTGTGTTTTCTTAATTTCTGTAGCTCGTTCAGGGGTGTTAAAATCAATACGAGAAAATTCAGGTAAGTTTTCTATATAGACCCCATTACCTCTAGGATAGCGTATAGCAATTGGAGTATCCAAATTTAAACTGCTACTATATAGTAAATTTTGAAATTCGATTTCATCTTTAGGAGCTGTAATACATAGGTTAGGAATACAGTTGAGGTATGCTAAATCAAAAACACCGTGATGTGTTGCTCCATCTTTTCCGACAAGCCCAGCTCTGTCAATACAGAAAATAACGGGTAAATTCTGTAAAGCAACATCGTGAATAATTTGATCATAAGCACGTTGTAAAAAAGTGGAATAAATGACACAAAAAGGTAATAGTCCTTGTGTAGCCATCCCTGCAGCTAAGGTTACAGCATGTTGTTCCGCAATACCTACATCAAAAGTCCGTTCAGGAAGTTCATCCATTAGTTTGTTAAGACCGCTACCTGTAGGCATTGCAGGTGTAATAGTTACGATCTTTTTGTTAGTCTTAGCTAATTTCAATAACGTATTCCCTAAAACTTCTGAAAATTTAGGCGGACTATTTTTTGATGTTTTAGGGAGTAGGTCTCCTGTACTAGCATCAAATTTCCCTGGGGCGTGATAGGTGATTTGGTTCTCTTCCGCTTGCCGTAAACCTTTACCTTTAGTAGTGATAATATGCAAAAGTTTAGGACCTTGTTTGTTTTTTAATTTTTTGAGTTCCTTAATAAGTAAAGGAAGGTCGTGGCCGTCAATAGGACCAGTATATTCAAAGTTAAGTGCCTCAATAATATTGGGCTGTCGGTGTCGTTTGCTTGATTTTACTTTGGTTAGATAATTTTTTAAGGCTCCTACACTTGGGTCAATACCAATAGCATTATCATTCAGGATTACAGTAAGGTTAGCATCGGTTTCTCCTGCATGGTTTAAGGCTTCAAAAGCCATACCACTGGCAATAGAAGCATCACCAATCACTGCTATGTGTTCTTTATTTTTATTTTGAATTTTTGAAGCAATTGCCATACCGAGTACAGCCGAAATGGAAGTAGAAGAATGCCCTGTTCCAAAGTCATCGTATTCACTTTCAGTAATTTTGGGGAACCCGCTAATTCCTCCTAATTGTCGGTTTGTATGAAAAGCTTTACGACGTCCTGTTAGAATTTTGTGGGGGTAAGCTTGATGACCTACATCCCAAACTAATTTGTCGTGAGGAGTATTGTATACATAATGCAAGGCAATAGCTAATTCGGTAACTCCCAAACTAGCTCCAAGATGTCCTTCTTTTACAGCTATAATATTAATAATAAAGTTGCGTAGTTCACTAGCAAGTGTTTCGAGTTGTGTAATATTAAATTCACGAATATCTTTCGGTGAATTGATGTGATCCAGTAACTTTGACATACTGCAAAAGTAATATAACTTATTCAGTATTATTTCGTAAAATCCATTTAAAAACCGTGTGTTTTAAAGAAGTAACATTGGGGAGTTTTATCATAAAAATATTTTAAAAGGTGTTTTAGGATTTTTAATACTTATTTTTGTTTTAAAATAGCAAATAATGATATTAAATGTCACTTTTGAGAATTTTGGATCATTTAAAGATGAAGTAGTGTTTTCCATGCTTGCAGAATCTTCGAAAGCTAAAGAAGAAAATATTTTATATGAAACTATAGGGAAAGAAGATGAAATAAGAGTATTGAATACTGCGGCAATTTTAGGAGCGAATGCTTCGGGGAAGTCTACACTTCTTCGGGGAATGTTTGAAATGGTCAATTTTATTACCAAAAGTAATTTAGAGGTAGGAAGTGCTATCGAAGCTTACGATAATTTTGCCTTTAATGAAGAAACCCAAAATGCTCCTATAGTTTTTACAATAGATTTTGTAGTAAAAAAAATTAAGCATACTTATAGACTTGTTTTTGACCGTACCAATATTCATGATGAAGTATTAGAGTATTACCCCTTGAATAAGAAAAGTGTTTTATTGCAACGTAGTTTTCAGGAAGTAATAGATAAGACTCATACGGGTGTTTTAGGAACCCCTTCAAAAGGAGAGCAGTACAAGCTTTTTCACAATCAATTGTTTTTACAAAAATTTGGAAGAGATATTCCACACGAACATCTTAGCGAGGTGTATTTGTATTTCAAAAATATCAATATTGTGAATACCGTAAATACACCCGCTTTATTTCGGGCAGAACGTCATATTAAAACCTTGTGTAGTAATAGTGCTACTTTTCAAGAAAAATTAAATAAGTTGATTCGCTGGGCAGATACGGGTATTAATCGGATTCAGGTGGATACAGTCGATGAATCTCATTTTCAATTTCCAGAGCATGTTCCTAAAGTTACCAAAGCACGCATTTTGGAAGCTCATAAGTACGAGTTGAATACTTATCACGATTACTTTAAGGGGGATACGCTATCACACCAAAATGAGTCTTTTCCTTTTGAGAAAGAGTCACAGGGGACTAAGACGTTGTTTGTTTTAGGTGGCTTGCTTTTAGAAGCTATTGAAAAAGGCGTACCCATTTTTATCGATGAATTAGAGACGAGTTTACATTCTGTATTGACTCAAGAGTTAATTAGTTTGTTTAAGGATAAAAAACTCAATGTGAATAATTCACAGTTGATTTTTACGTCTCACGATACTACGATTTTAAATAAAAATAGTTTGAGAAAAGATCAAATTTGGTTTGCTGAAAAAAATCATAAAGGAGAAACAGATCTATTTTCATTACAAGATTTCTCTGACGTTAGGGAAGATACTTTATTTGATAAATGGTATTTGGCAGGAAAGTTTGGGGCGCTGCCTCAGATTAAATCGGTCAGCAGTTATACGGATAGTATATTAGAAGATGAGCAAAAATAGTAAATACACCTTTCTGATTGTTTGTGAAGGTGAGGTTACTGAACCTTTGTTCTTTAAGTCTATTAGAGATCTTATTATCACTAAAAACAATTCACTAAACCCTCATTTTATTGAAGAGTTACATATTGCTCCAGAGCCCAGAGAAGATCCTCCTATTACAACAGCTCCTGTGAAGCATAAGCGAAAACGCAAGTCGCGTACGACTAAACCAGTGCTGACTATTGATACGATTCCTATAGAAGATGGACCCCCACCAGTAAGATGGGTGCAAACAGCTATTCGAGAAGCAAAAACAAAAGCCTATAATGAAATATGGGTGGTTTTTGATCGCGATAACCATCCTCAGCTGCAACAAGCTTTTAATTTAGTGAAACAACCCATCAGTGGTATTCAAATTCGTATTGCGTTTTCAAGTAGGTCTTTCGAGCAGTATTTGTTAATGCATTTTGAAAAGAGTAATACCGTATTTCTAAAAACCAATTGTAAACATAAAAAGCCAAAAAGTAAGAAGGAAATTTCTAGTGAATGTGGTATGGGAACTTATCCCAACTATGATTGCCAAGGGAAAGTCTGTATTAATGGCTATGCAGCTACTAAAGCCTACTGGGCAAATTCAAAGCAGGATAACTCTAAAAAAGAAAATACTTTTAAATTAATTGAGTCAAAATTAGAAATCGGCTATCAAAATGTGAGCTGGTTGCGTCATCAAAGTGTTAATCCATCAATTCCTATTTACAAACAGAACCCTTATACGGATGTTGACCTTTTGGTAAAAAGATTGATGGAGCATGACTTGAACTATCAGTGGATTAAAGCCGATGTTTCGAGTCGGTGTAATAATACTTGGAAGGTGTTGTATGATGCAAAAAAGCAAAGTATATCTTTGACCAATATTTCTAAAGTTACACTCATTGTGCCTGCGGCTATAGTGACGCTTTACAGTGTTAATACAGAGGTGCACTTAGGCGAGCGAAGTTCTCTTTTCCCAAATAAAGCTTTACAAATAGATCTACAAAGACATTTGTCTGGTGTAGATTATTTTAAAATTAGCCTAAAAGATCAAAAGCATATTTTGCTATGTGAACTCCAGTAGGTGTTCTAGTATTTCAAAAACAATTATGGACTGTAATTTCGATGATATTTATTTTATGAAAATAGCCTTACAAGAGGCTCAAAAAGCTTTTGATAAAGGTGAAATTCCCGTAGGTGCTGTAGTAGTATGTGAAGGGGTTATTATTGCTAAGGCTCATAATCTCACTGAAGCTCTTAATGATGTGACAGCACATGCCGAAATGCAAGCTATTACGGCTGCTGCGAATTATTTGGGGGGTAAGTATCTGAAAAAATGTACCCTTTATGTAACTCTAGAACCGTGTCAAATGTGTGGTGGGGCATTGTATTGGAGTCAAGTTTCTCGTGTTGTATATGGTGCTACCGATGCTAAAAGAGGTTGTGAGGTAATGGGAGGGAAATATCATCCTAAAACAAAAATAACATCAGGAGTGTTAGAAGAGGGGTGTAGTCAGTTAATGAAAGATTTTTTTAAAGGAAGACGATAGTAATTGGTATTACTGACTACCTATCCTTTTCTTTTTTATGAACTGTAACACAGATGAAGTTACTATCTCATATCCTAAAAAGTATATGAGGTTTCTTTATTTCCATCTGATTTGGAGGTAAAGAGTATCGGAATTACTCAAGTACAGCTTTATTGGACATAAGCAACTGTTAGTGATGATACCCCAGTTTTATATGATGTTTATCTAGATGACTTAGTTGTAGCCCGAAGTATCGTTTATGGAACGACTACGCAAAGTGAAGTTGTTTTCAGGATTGATCCTGAGTTATCGTTTCTATTTAAAGTAACTAAATCTAATGTTAAGCTTGTCTTTGTAATGATGTTATGTGTTTCAGATTGTATTTTAAATAAAAATAGGTGTAATTCAATTAAGGAGAGTGCCTTAATACTGAATAGCTGTTTTTATTATCTTGATTCTTTCTATTTTGTTTGAAAATATAAAGCTAATGGTAAGAGATCCTCAAAAATATCAAACAGAAAGGGATGTGCAATATCCACAGGATATTGCGATTCACAACCCTTTAGCATGGGGTGAATTAACTCCGGAAGGTGAAGATGTTATTTTAAAGATAGATGATAAATATCTTGAAAATTTTTCTACTATTCCTCAAGAAGTATCTGATAAAATCCAACAACGCTTATTACCTCTTGTTGAGAAAGCGCAACCTAAAATTAGATTCAGAGGTGCTTGGGGAGGGGAACCTTTAACAGCAGACAAGGTTCAGAAGGTCGTTGAAGATGTACTCAGAGAAGAGTTTGGTAATAAGTTAACAGAACAAGAAATACAAATGCTTGCCCAGAAAGCACGCCCTCGGTTTCTTAATAATAAAATGAGTTTTGAGGATAGACTTGCTAGTGATTTGAAAAGAGTCAGTCCTGAAGAAATGACAGAACGTATTTCAACTTGGGTTACACACGGTCTAGTTAATGGGAAGATACTTATAAATCAGGAGAGATCACAATTAGAACAAAGAAAAGTAAAAATAGTTAAAGATCGAGACCTTCTTTCAAGAGGTACTAGGAACTTATTTGCTAATGACGCTACAGAAGGTCTTCCGCCTTCTATCCAAGCAGCAAGTTTAAAAGCTCAGAAGAAGGAAAGGGAACAGGGTTACAGAGGATCACGACAGATACCATATGGTGCGACAAAAAAAGAGACAGCAAAAAAGACAGAGAAAAAGACAGAGAAAAAAACAATAGCTCAAAGGGTTTTAGGATTATTTAAAAGGGGGGCTGGCAGTACAGGTCAGGTACCACCACTAGAGCAACCAAAAGAAGAAGTAGGGACAACTCAAGCTCAAGGTAGAGGGCAGAAAAAGGGAAATAATATAAACCTAACTACGGCTGAAGACTATTCAAGAATATACCCTAGACCTAAAGAAGAAGTGTCAACATCTGACCTACAACCTAACAAATCAAAGGATGAACAACCTTGGTTGGATCGTATGAAGAGAGTTACAGCAAAAGTTCGTCCTATAGATGTACCAGTTGGAAGAACAGAGTTAAAAAGTTCAACTACGGGTGAATCCAAACAAAGAAAGCCAAAAGGACCAAAATAGTAGGGTAGTAATACCTTATTTATGATGTACTTGTATAAGGTAGTAGATTTTAAATTGCTACCTTTTTTTATTACGACACATTCACCATTACTATTAAACGCTATGAGTAAAGAGCAAATACATATCTTGAATATTGATCAAGAAGGTAAACGAAGTATCAGACATCCTTAAAATGATGTGATAGGTTTAGGAGCAAATCATATTCTTACGGAGCTTTTCGGATTATCGACAACTATGGATGAGACTTTTGTTAAAGGTTCAGATAGACGATATGTTTAAAAATGATTGAGCTATGAATTATATTCTATTCCCTTGAGAAAAAAATCCCCAAAACCACCGCTTTTTCTTCCGTTGAATCCGTAAATTTGAACCTTCATATTTAAAGTCAAAACGTATCGTGGCAGCCAAGAAAACAACCGCAAAAACTAAGAAAGTAACCCCTTTAATGAAGCAGTACAACGCTATTAAGGCTAAGTATCCAAAGGCTTTATTGTTATTTCGAGTAGGGGATTTTTATGAAACTTTTGGAGAGGATGCTATTATTACGGCTAAAATTTTAAATATTGTATTAACTAAACGAGGTTCAGGTTCCGAGTCAGAAACGGCTTTAGCTGGTTTTCCTCATCACTCTTTAAATACCTATTTGCCGAAACTCGTAAAAGCGGGGCAACGTGTAGCGATTTGTGATCAACTTGAAGATCCTAAGCAAACTAAAACTATAGTAAAACGTGGGGTTACAGAGCTTATTACGCCAGGAGTTTCGCTTAATGATGAGGTATTACAAAGTAAAAGTAACAACTTTTTAGCAGCGGTATATTATGATAAGAAAGCTTTAGGAATTGCTTTTTTAGATATTTCTACAGGAGAGTACCTCTCTTCACAGGGGGATAAAGCCACAATAGATAAATTATTACAGAATTTTAGACCAAGTGAAGTACTTGTTGCCCGACCAAATAAAGAAGATTTTGAAGTAGATTTTGGAACGGATTACCTTACTTTTTATCTAGATGATTGGGTTTGGAAAACGGATTACGCCTTAGAAACTTTACATAACCATTTTAAGACTAAATCCTTAAAAGGTTTCGGTGTTGAGCATTTGAACTGTGGTGTAATTGCAGCTGGTGCGATTCTACATTATGTTAAAGAAACGCAACATCATAAGCTAGAGCATATCAATAAAATACAGCGTATTGCTGAGGATGAGTATATTTGGATGGATCGTTTTACGGTACGTAATCTCGAATTATACGGTAGTCATAATATTGGAGCAGTAACTTTGCTAGATGTTATTGATAAAACCAAATCGGCAATGGGAGGGCGTTTGTTAAAAAGATGGCTGTCTTTACCTCTCAAAAATAAGGAACGTATTGAAATGCGTCATGAAGTAGTAGCTAGTTTTATACAAGATGTAAACACACATGAGCAAATTCAAAATCAAATTGCACAGATTAACGATTTAGAGCGTTTGGTATCTAAAATTGCTACAGGAAAAATATGCCCCCGCGAGGTGAACCAGCTTAAATATTCATTGGATGCAGTAGTACCTATAAAGCAATTAGCTACAGCTAGTGCAAATGAAGCTGTACAAAAAATAGGAGATGCTTTACATGATTGTGAGTTACTACGTCAGAAAATAACCCATATGATCCATCAGGAAGCTCCTGTAAATATTTTAAAAGGAAAAACGATTGCTGATGGCTTTAATCAAGAATTAGATGAACTTAGAGGTTTGGCATTTTCAGGAAAAGATTATCTAGATCAAATGCTATCTCGAGAGTGTGAAGCTACAGGAATTCCTTCTCTAAAGATAGCTTCAAATAATGTTTTTGGATATTATATTGAAGTACGTAATACGCATAAAGATAAAGTGCCTGAGCATTGGACTCGTAAACAGACGTTGGTAAGTGCTGAGCGTTATGTTACCGAAGAACTTAAAGAGTATGAGGCTAAAATTCTTGGAGCAGAAGAGAAAATAACATTGCTTGAGCAACAGTTGTTTACAGAGTTAATTACGTGGATGTATGAGTACATACAAATTATTCAGAGTAATGCAGCTTTAATCGCAAAGTTAGATTGTTTGTGTGGTTTTGCCGAACTGGCTAAGGAACAGGAATATTGTCGTCCAAATTTAGTGCAACAAAATATCTTAAAAATAACTGATGGTCGTCATCCTGTAATTGAAAAGCAATTGCCACCCGGAGAAGCTTATATTGCCAATGGTCTTCTATTAGATAATGATGAGCAACAAATGATTATGATTACAGGACCCAATATGAGTGGTAAGTCTGCAATTTTACGCCAAACGGCACTTATTGTATTATTGGCACAAATTGGTTGTTTTGTACCAGCTCAGGCAGTAGAAATGGGAATAGTCGATAAAATTTTTACAAGGGTAGGGGCTAGTGATAATATATCTATGGGGGAGTCAACTTTTATGGTTGAAATGAATGAGACTGCTAGCATTTTGAATAACCTTTCAGAGCGTAGTTTAATTTTACTGGATGAAATCGGGCGTGGTACGAGTACCTATGATGGTATATCAATTGCTTGGGCGATTAGTGAATATTTACATGAACATCCTTATAGACCAAAAACATTATTTGCAACACATTATCATGAGTTGAATGAAATGACAAACACTTTTGAACGTATTAAAAATTTTAATGTTGCTATTAAGGAAACAGAAAATGGAGTGATTTTTCTACGAAAATTGACCCAAGGAGGAAGTCAGCATAGTTTTGGAATTCATGTAGCCAAAATGGCTGGTATGCCAAAGCATGTTATTGCTAATGCACAGAAGATGTTGGAAAAATTAGAGCAAAGCCATCATAATGACAATTTAAAACAGGCGGTTCATGAACAACAGAATACTAAAGATATGCAACTGAGTTTCTTTCAGCTAGATGACCCTTTGTTAGAGGGGGTAAAGCAAGAAATAATACATACTGATATTAATACACTTACTCCTGTAGAAGCACTTATGAAGCTCAATGAAATAAAACGAATGCTTGTTGGAAAATAGTATATACGTAAAGCTTTATTTTCGAGCTTAACTACGTATATACTTAAATCTACCTTTGTTCTCGCCTTTTTTTTGTCTCTTCGAACGTTTACTATATGTGCCAGTAGCGGCACCATTAGAGATACGAGGGGCTGTGTTTCTATTTCTACTATCAGGTCTAAGTGCTTCTAGGTTTAAACCTCTTTCTTTGCCTCTTTCTATATTAAGGTTGATGAAGTAATCACGAATTACAGCTCTAGCTCTTGCTTTAGTGTGTTTGGCAGCTATTCTAGCCCTGTTTTGAATCTCTTCTTTGCTTATGGTATTAGGTTGTGTTTCTCGTTTTGCTCTATGTACACCAAAGTTTGTACGTAAGGGAGCTTCAGGATTTTCTAGATTTTCCTTTGTATCGTTTATTTTTGCAGAAAAATAGAAACTTAAGCGTTCATTGCTGAATACATCACGGTTTTCTATTGTTTTAACAAGGTTATTGTACTCTTCTTTGGTTAGTTGTTGTCCTCTCATTAATTCATGTTCTACAATGTGTTCACGAATCATGTCGGGTATTGTAGAAAAATTAGTTAAAGTTCCTCTTATTACTTTCCTTCTTTCATAAACATAAGTGTCATTAATGATATAATCTTCTAGTGCTTGTAGAAAACTTTCTAGTACCTCTTCGGGTAAAATTATCGGATTGTATTCTGAAGAGGTAGTTTCTGAGTGGGGTATGAAAGTAGGCATAGAACTCTGGTTTTTGGTGAAAATTGTATAAGTTATGAGTGTAGATTTCGTATCAATATATTAGTTGGTTTTTTGCTGTAATAAGGTGAAAAGATTAACTGTAGCCAGTTATAATACTGTAAGTATACTAGAAAAATAAATGACTTATATATGATATCTTAATTGTTTAATATCAGATATCTACTACAGATTTCTTAGAAAAGCCTGACGTCGTCTCAATGATGTTTCTTGTTTAGATTCAGCAGGTACTCCTGAATTTCTTTTAATGGTCGCTCTATTTGTTGAGGTGTCTAATTTTAAGGATTGTCCATGTCTCATATTGAATATAGGGTTTATAAATTCAATCATACTTTTTAACATGGCGATTTTAGATCTGCTAAGTATAGGTCTAGCTTCAATTTGTGTTATTAGGTTGTTTATGTCTGCTTTAGTATCTGATATTTCAGGGTTATTTCTAACAGAATTTACTATGCCTTTTAATCTACTATTAAAAGCATCTAGTTCCTCGTTGTTTGCTTTTGTTGAATTACCCTCATTCTTTGCGATTTTATATTTTTTATAAAAAAGACGGAACATTCTAGGGGTGATTACTCTTGATTTACTAACGTCTAGTGATTTTATAGTGTCTTGTTCTAATTTGATAGCTCCATCAGCAGCTATTTTAAACTTGATAGATGCTCCGTCTCCAGTTTCAAATGTGAATATACCATGCCTTTTATCTTCGTCACTTTGAAAATAATTAGGCTTTATAGTTTCTTCTATAAGTTGATTATAGGTTACTGTATTTTTATTGTAGGGAGTCTTGAGAGTAAATTTAAATTTCTGTTTAGGTGCTATTTTGTAACCTACATCTTTTATTTGACTGTAACTTTTGCCTTCGCGAGGTATAGTTCTGGCTATCCCTGCAAGTAAGCCAGTTGTACCTGCTGTAATTCCAATTAAGCCTATTATATTCATGCTCCCTATAGGTGTTGAAAGTGCTGAAAGTACAACAGCTCCTGCACTACCTACTATAGGGATTACTGGAAATAATATACAAAGTGTTGTTATTGCAGCTATAAGTGTGCCGGCTATAAGTGTATTTCGTATTCCGTGCTTGCCTGCAAACGTATCGTAAATTTTTTCTCCAAGTTTAGCGAGTCCTCCTTTACTACCTGTTACTTCATAAAGTGCTATTTCTTGGTTTGTGTTATTTGTATGATCTTGTCCAAGAACCTTATCTAAATCTGTGTCCCGAGAGGTGTCACTTAAGAAGTCGATAGTAGGATCGAGGAGGCTATCAACAGTAGTTTTGGTCTCTTCTAATTTACTTAAAGTAGTTTTATAATTCTCAATTTGGTTTATTAGAGTTACCATATTGGAGCTAACAATATTTGGGTTCCCTCCTATTTTTTTAGAAAAATCATCCTTTAATTTCTCTAGTTTCTTTTCGGTGCTTTTTAGTTCTTCTTTAGTTTTCTCTAGTTCTTCTGTATTGTCGAACTCTGAAAATTCATCTACTTCACTTTCTTGTAGTTTCTGGATTCTTTGGTTTAGGAGGCTTATCTTTTTTTCTACCTCCTTTACTTTATTAAACTCTTCTCTGTTTTCTTCTTTGTTAGCTTCTTTCTGTAAATGAATATATTTGAGTCTTAACTTCTCAATTCCTTGTTCTGCTTCTGTTATTGCTACCTTAACTTCATTTATTTTTTCTTCTAATGTAATGTTATTATGTGGCATAACTTCGGGATTTGTATAATGTAAAATTAGATAAATTTTGCATTATTTATACGTGCTTAGCGGAAAGTTAGTGGCTTTTTCGGCGAATTTACTGTTTGTTTAAGTTGTCGATACATTCTCTTAAAGAAGAGATGCCTTTCTTCTTAGCGGAAGAGGTGGTAAAATAAGGGGGCATTTGTTCCCATTTTTCGAGCATTAGGTTTTCGTAATTTTTTAGATTGTTTTCCAGCTTTGTAGGGGTTAGTTTATCTATTTTTGTGAATATCATGTAAAAAGGAATTCCATTTATGCTAAGCCACTCCATGAAGTCTAGGTCAATTTTTTGAGGGGCTAGTCTAGCATCTACCAGCACGAAAGCACAGACTAAGTTTTCCCTTTTTTTGAAGTACTCAGTAATGTATTTTTGGAACGTTTTTTTATCCGATTTAGAAACACGTGCATATCCGTAGCCAGGTAAATCGACCAAGTGCCATTCCTTATTAATAATAAAATGGTTTATCAATTGCGTTTTTCCCGGTTTTCCAGAGGTTTTAGCAAGGCTTTTTCGTTCGGTAATAGCGTTGATCAAAGAGGATTTACCTACATTAGAACGCCCAATAAAGGCATATTCGGGAATATGACTTTTAGGGCATTTGTTTACATCGCTGTTACTTACTACAAATTCAGCACTTTTAATTTTCATGGTTCTATAGGTTTTGTTGTGCAAGCCAGTCAGCCAAAATACGGTTAAAGGTATCGGGGTGTTCCATCATGGCTGCATGGCCACATTTCTCAATCCAAAATAGTTCACTATTCGGTATAAGTTTATGAAAATCATGAGCCACTTCAGGAGGTGTAACTTTATCATTTTCTCCCCAAATAATACAAGTGGGTATGCTGATATTAGGGAGGTCTTTTGCCATGTTGTGTCTTATAGCACTTTTGGCAATAGCTATGGTTCTGATAGCTTTGTTACGGTCATTTACAATATTGTATACTTCGTCAACAATTTCCTTTGTAGCCATTTCAGGATTGTAAAAAACATCCTGGGCTTTCTTTTTCATAAACTCGTAGTTACCTCTTTTAGGGTAGCTATCTCCCATACTGTTTTCATAAAGTCCCGAACTACCAGTAATTACCAGTCCCTTTACAAGCTCAGGATACATTTTTTGAAATATAAGAGCAATATGTCCTCCTAGTGAGTTTCCTACTAGTATGACATCCGTTAAGTTTAGTGTTTCAAGGAACTCTTTAAGGTATGTAGTAATATTTTTGATATTGGTTTTTATGATGGGTAAATCATATAAAGGTAATTGAGGAATAGTTATGCAATAGCCTTTTGTTGAAAAAAAGTTAAACAGTCCTTCAAAGTTACTAAGACCACCCATAAGTCCATGAAGTACTATTATGTTTTTACCCTCACCTTTGGTGATGTATTTAAATTTTCCTTTTTCAGTAATATCTTGGTTCATTAGAAATCTTTCTCAGTCAATTCGCAAATATAAAACTTTAGCTCACAGTTAAGATTTTTTTACATTAAAATAATCGATTCTTATCTGTTTTATTTAAAAAAATAAATGTATACCATTTTAAAGTTTCATCTTTTTGGTCAAAAATATTATCTGAATGTGTAATTTTATTTTTTGTAAAAAAAATAAAAAACATAAAATTATGCCTTTACCCCAGTCTAATTCACAAGAAAGTTCTAACGAAGATGTTGTGTTAAGCTTTGAATTATTTGTTAGACCTAGTGCATCACAAGAAGTTGCCAGTGTTTCTTTATCTGAGAATAGCGAAGAGTTTTTAAGATATTTGATGAATGGTTTGTATCCACCTCTAGATTTATCTGCTTTTGATGATGCTGAGAAAAATTATTTCCTTCAGTTGAGGGGGGATTTATCTCAGGCTATTGTTGAAGAGTTTGATCGTACTACTCTTAAAGTTACTATGAATTTTCGTACTCAGCCGGAAGAGCTCTTTGAGAGTGCTTTTTTGAATCATTCTAGTATAGCAACAAGTGCATTGTTATCAGGTGAAGAAGAAACAGCCTTAATTAATTTGACAGCACGTTTTAAGACATTATTTGAAAATAATGCTCCACTCGCAGTTAATCGTAAGTTTACTCCTCAACAACTTGTTAGGATCGAATATAAAGTTAGAAAATTATTAGAAAGTAAATTGTTAGAGATCAAATTTGAACGTTCTCGTCTTATAAGACAAAGACTTAGAGAAAAGGTACTGGAGCAGTCAAATACAGGTGCTAGAGAGTCAGTTAGTAGATCTGCTGTTCCTGATGGTGTTGGAGTGTATTTGAAGAGCCTCGAAACTAGTTTAAATGAGCCGCTTGATGAGAATAAGTTTGATGAAGCTTTACGAGCTTTTCTTAGGTATATTGACGTTGTACTTGATGATCCAGAATGTTTTCTAGAGCTTACCGCGACACAAGAGTCTTTTGGTAAATTATCTGTTGATTATTTAGGGGAGCATGTGTTTCTATCACATGACAGTATAGCGACTAGTGTGTTATTGTCGAATGAGGAGGAACAGCAGTTAAGAGAGGGGCTTAGTAGGGAAGCTGTAAGAAAAGCTGTCTATAACCATTTTGTAAGGAACTGCCCTGAAATTATTAGGGCTATGAAGAATAATAAAAAGAAAGGAAGAGCTTTTTTTGATATTTCTGAAGATAATAAATTAAAATGTAAAGAGGCTTTAAAAGAGCATGTTAGTCATGTTATTACTCTTATTAGAAATAAGCGATTAAGACGCATTCGTAATAGTCAACGAGAAGCACAACAAGGGAGTTGGCGTGGTATGACAGTCGCAGGAGCAGTACCTACAGCTACTACTCATTTAGGTGCAGATACTTCGCAAGGATCAGAAAGAAGAGGAAGACGACGACGTTTGGCAAAGAATACTTCTCAATAGTTTAGTTTTTGTTCAATAAATTAAGATAGCTCAGTGTTTCACTGGGCTATCTTGGTTTTTAGAGGTAATGTGGATCACTTATTAACAATGTATCAAGACTTGGTAAATAGTCCTCTATTTTTCGATATATTTGATTTTGTAAATTTTATTTTGTAGCAAGTTTGTAATAGATTTTCTCTTAATCATGCGTGTTATTGATAAGAGGAAGGGGATATCGTATTGTATAATTTGAGTATTAATTTTCTGTAGAATCTTTTATGTTTTCCTGAAAGTTACTTACTGAATATAGGTTTTTTAAAAGATGAATAAAAGTTATCATAAATCAGTTTTATTAGAAGAAACTGTAGCAGGACTTAATATAAAGCCCGATGGTGTTTATGTAGATGTAACCTTTGGGGGGGGAGGGCACTCTCGAGAAATTTTGAAACATCTAGAGGAAAAAGGGCGTTTAGTAGCTTTTGATCAGGATGTTGATGCACAGCGTAATGCTTTAGATGATGAACGTTTTTTGTTAATACCTCAAAATTTCCGTTATCTTAAAAGGTATTTACGTTTTTATGGTATTAAACAAGTTGATGGTATACTAGGTGATTTTGGGGTTTCCTCACATCAGTTTGATCAAGCAGAAAGAGGTTTCTCTATCCGTTTTGATGCAGAATTAGATATGCGAATGAATCAAGATAGTCATTTGTCAGCATATCATGTGGTCAATGAGTATGGACAAGATGATTTACGAAGGATATTTTCTACTTATGGAGAATTACGACAAGCTCCTAAGATGGCAAGATTGATTTGTGAAAAACGAGAAGAGGCTCCAATTATCTCGATAGACAGTCTTAAGAAAGTCTTGAGTCCTTGCATAGATAGAAAGAAAGAACATAAAATTTTGGCACAGGTGTTTCAGGCAATTCGTATAGAAGTAAATCAGGAAATTGAGGTGTTGAAAGATTTTTTATTACAAACCCCAGAGGTCTTAAAGAAAGAAGGACGATTAAGTTTAATTTCTTACCATTCTTTGGAAGATCGTTTGGTGAAGCGTTTCATAAGAGATGGTATGTTTGAAGGGCAACCTGATAAGGATTTATTCGGTAATGTTGATGTGCCTTTTAAAAAGGTAGGAGGGCTTATTGTGCCTACTCAGGAGGAAATTAATCAGAATAATAGAGCACGTAGTGCGAAGTTACGAATAGCAGTGAAATTATAGGTTGTTATGCAAACCCGTATTTATGATATTTTTAGGGTTCAGATGCTCTTGTCAAAAGATGCTAATAAATATTGGGGTATGCTTATATATATGGCTGTCCTAACGATGATTATGATTGCTAGTTCTCATAGTATAGAATCAAAAATTCATGATATAGCAAAAAGAAGTAATGAGGTAAAGGAGCTAAGAGCACAATTTGTAGATAGGAGATCGTATCTAATGAAATTGAAAATGGAATCGGAGATTATAGATGTTTTAGGAACAGGTGGTATAGGGGCTTCGGTAGATGCTCCATATAAAATTATAGTGAGGCAATAATTTGGAGTCAATTATAAAAAAAATATCATATCGTTCTTACTTCGTAGCAGCACTCATGTTGCTTTTCGCAGGATTTATTGTTTTTAAGATTATTAAAATACAGTATATCGAAGGTGATAAGTATAAGCAAATTGCACAGAATAGAGTGTATAAAGATTTTGTAATTCCAGCTAATAGAGGAAATATCTACGATGTTAATTATAACTTATTGGCAACATCAGTACCTAAGTATGAAATAAGATTTGATGCTGTTACGGTTAGTGATCGACTTTTTAGTTCAGAAGTAGAAGCTTTGGCAAAAGCTCTGTCTAAAGAATTAGGAAAGTCAGTAAGTTACTACAGTAAATATTTAAGAAAAGCACGAGCCAATAAAAATAGGTATGCACTCATTTGTAAAAATATAGATTATACTACCTATATGAGGATTAAGCAATTCCCGATTTTTAGAAAAGGAGGAATTCGAGGTGGGTTTATTTCAGAACAAAGAACTACTCGAGAGCATCCAATAGGTAAAATAGCAGAGCGTACTATAGGTTATGAGCGTAAAGATGCTAACGGGTATTATACCAGAGTCGGTTTAGAAGGTGCATTTGGTGAGTATTTAAGAGGGCAAGATGGAAGGTGTTTGAAGCAAAAGATAGCTAAAGGGCAGTGGAAACCCGTTTTTCATAATAATCAAGTAGAGCCTATAGATGGTCTTGATATAGTGTCTACGATTGATGTGAATATTCAGGACATAGTCCATCATGCATTACTAAGGCAATTAGAGAAATTTAAGGCGGATCATGGTACTGCGGTTGTTATGGAAACCGCAACGGGTGAAATCAGAGCTATTTCTAACTTAGCTCGGACTGATGCGGGAAGATATTACGAACGTCTTAATTATGCGGTAGGGGAGTCTCATGAGCCTGGGTCTACCTTTAAACTAATGAGTCTTATAGCTCTTTTAGAAGACACTGCAATCGATACTACTTATCAGGTAGACACCCAAAAAGGAAAGGTAAAGTTTTACGATCGTACAGTGTATGATTCACATCGTGGGGGGTATGGAGAAATATCTATGGCAGAAGCTTTCAGAGTGTCTTCGAATACCGCTTTTGCAAAAGTAATTAATGATGAATATCGAAAAAATCCTAAACGATTATTAAACCGATTCTATAATATGGAACTTGGAAAATCCTTGGGGTTAGCGATTCGTGGCGAGGGAAAACCTAAATTGCCTTATCCAGGAGAAAAAGACTGGTATGGGACAACACTTCCTTGGATGGCCTTTGGTTACGGGGTTTCTATGACGCCTTTACAAACCTTGACTTTTTATAATGCTATAGCAAATGGCGGAGCTTATTTAAAGCCCCAGTTCATAAAAGAAGTACGTACTTTGAATGCTGTTGAAAAAACTTTTGGAAAAAAAGTTATTAACCCTTCGATTTGTTCAAGTAATACGATTAATAAGGTTCAGAAGTTGATGAAAGATGTTGTCGACTATGGTACGGCTCGTAATATTAAGTCAAAATATATCACTATGGCAGGAAAGACGGGAACCTGTCAGAAGAATTATAGTAAAGGACGTGATGCTTTGCAGTATATAGCATCCTTTGTAGGTTATTTTCCAGCAGAGAATCCTAAATATTCTTGTATTGTGGTTATTCATGAGCCTGATAAAAAAATCGGTTTTTACGGAAATAAAGTAGCAGCACCTGTATTTAGTGAAATAGCACATAAACTCCATATAGGTTTGCCTGTAATAGATGAGATAAAGCTTTCTGAGGTTAAGCAAGATAGTTCTTATAATGATTATTATAAATTATCGCAAAAGTATAAAACAATAATGCCTAATGTAAGAGGTATGAAATTGATTGATGCATTACCGTTATTAGAGAATCTAGGACTGGAAGTAGAGGTTTCTGGTCAGGGAAAAGTAGTAAAACAGTCTATTCCTAGAGGACAAAAAATAGGCGAAAGAAAAGTTGTAAAGTTAGTATTGTCATGAGTATATTATCAGATATTTTATATAAAGTGCCTATCGAATCTGTGGTAGGAAGTACACGTGTTAGTATAATTAACATTCATATTGATTCGAGAAGAGTGTCTCTTAATGATGTTTTCATAGCTATAAAAGGAGTGCAGACCGATGGACACCTTTATATATCTAAGGCTGTTGAGCAGGGGGCATTGGTTATTGTGTGTGAAGAATTACCGTCAGATATTGTTAATGGTGTTACTTATGTTAAAGTAAAAGATACGATGGAGGCTTCATCTATTATAGCTTCTAATTTTTATAATAACCCTACAGATAAATTAAAACTTGTAGGGGTAACAGGAACCAATGGGAAAACTACAGTAGCTACTCTTTTATGGAAGCTTTTTAAAGAGGCAGGTTATAAAGTAGGATTAATTTCTACTGTGAAAAATTGTATCCAAGATCGTGTTATTCAGGCAACACATACTACTCCAGATGTTATTACGTTACAAAAGTTGTTAAGCACCATGGTTGAAGAGGGAGTAACACACTGCTTCATGGAGGTGAGTTCTCATGGTATTGACCAAAAACGTATTGATAGTAGTCAATTTACGGGAGGTATATTTACAAATTTATCACATGACCATTTGGATTATCATAAAACCTTTGCAGCTTATCGAGACGTTAAAAAGTCCTTTTTTGATCGTTTGCCTAAGACTGCCTTTGCCTGGACGAATATTGATGATAAAAATGGAGAGCTTATGTTGCAAAATACAAAGGCAGAAAAAAAAACTTACGCACTTAAAACACTAGCTGATGTAAAGGCATCCATTATAGAAAGTAGTTTTAGAGGGATGCAACTTCAGTTAAATAATTATGAAGTATGGACCCCTCTTATAGGTTCTTTTAATGCTTCAAATTTATTAGCGGTGTTTGGAGCTTCTCAGTCATTAGGAATGGAAACATTAACGGCCTTAAAGTTGTTAAGTAAACTTACTAGTGTAGATGGGCGTTTTCAGTATGTGGTCTCTGATGATAATATTACAGCTATTGTAGATTATGCACATACCCCCGATGCACTAAAAAATGTATTAACTACTATTAATAATGTGCGTACTCATAATCAAAAGGTTATTACCGTTGTAGGTTGTGGTGGTGATCGAGATAATACTAAGCGTCCTATAATGGGAGGTATTGCTACAGAGTTTAGTGATCATGTAGTGTTTACTAGTGATAATCCACGTACCGAAGATCCTAATCAAATATTGAAAGAAATAGAAGAGGGAGTGCAACCACAGCATTCGGCAAAGTATGTTACTATAGAAAACCGTAGAGAAGCTATTCAAAAAGCCGTAAGTTTGGCAGCTCCTAATGATATCATACTTATAGCTGGTAAAGGACATGAAACTTATCAGGATATCAATGGTAAAAAACAACATTTTAATGACCTAGAAG
>CAYYNF010000001.1:0-10879 GCA_964472695.1 uncultured Flavobacteriaceae bacterium | reverse complement strand
GTTAATCAATCTTTAAAAAGTTAAACCCTAATGTTATATTATTTATTTGGATTTTTGGAGTCGAAATATGAGCTAGTAGGAGCTAGTGTATTTGGATTTATAACTTTTAGAGCAGCAATGGCTTTGGTGACCTCATTGTTGATTTCTATCTTTTTTGGAAAAAAAATCATTTCTTTTTTAAGAAGAAAGCAGTTGGGAGAGTCTATACGTGATTTAGGGCTTGAAGGACAGTTAGAGAAGAAAGGTACACCTACTATGGGAGGTGTTATTATTATTATGGCAACATTAATACCAGTTTTACTGTTTGCTAAATTACATAATGTTTATGTGGTAATGTTGATCGTTACCACAGTATGGATGGGGTTTATTGGTTTTTTGGATGATTATCTCAAAATTAAGAAGGAAAATAAAGATGGTTTAGCGGGTAAGTTTAAGGTTGTAGGGCAGGTAATTCTAGGACTTTTTGTAGGTACAGTAATGTATTTCCATTCAGGGGTTACGATCAAAAACAAACGAATGGATGCTTCTAATACAGAGAGGGTAGTGTCTCAGGAAGTAACAAGTTTGTTCACAGCAGAGGTTAAGTCGATGAAAACTACAGTACCTTTTTTTAAAAATAATGAATTTAATTATAGTAAGCCTTTAGAGTGGATAAATCCCAGTTGGGTACGTTATTCATGGATTATTTTCATTCCTGTTGTGGTGTTTATCGTTACTGCGGTTTCTAATGGAGCAAATCTGACAGATGGTATAGATGGTTTAGCAGCAGGTTCATCAGCTATTATTGTAATTACATTAGCGGTATTGGCTTGGATTTCAGGAAATATTGTTTTTTCTGATTACCTTCATATCATGTATATTCCTAGGGTGGGTGAAATTAGTGTTTTTCTATCAGCATTTGCAGGTGCACTAGTTGGTTTTTTATGGTACAATACTTACCCAGCACAGGTTTTTATGGGAGACACAGGGAGTTTAACCATTGGAGGGGTAATCGCAGTAATTGCTATTGCTATTCGAAAAGAATTAATGATTCCAGTACTTTGTGGAGTCTTTTTTATCGAGACTTTATCGGTGGTGTTACAGGTTTCGTATTTTAAATATACTAAGAAAAAGAATGGTGAGGGAAAGCGTATTTTTTTGATGTCTCCATTACACCATCATTATCAGAAAAAAGGAATTCACGAAAGTAAAATTGTAACTCGCTTTTGGATTCTAGGTATTTTCTTAGCAGTACTTTCTATAGTGACACTTAAGGTGAGGTAGTTTTTAGAAATTTATTAAGTAAGAGTAATGCAAAATAATAAAAATATAGTAATACTAGGAGCAGGAGAAAGTGGTGTGGGAGCTGCATTATTAGCAAAAGCAAAAGGAAATCGTGTTTTCGTTTCAGATTTTGGAGTAATTAAAGAGAGGTATAAACAAGAGCTTGAAAACAATGAGATTCCTTTTGAAGAACAACAACATTCTGAAGAACGTATCTTAAATGCTGAGGTAGTTGTTAAAAGTCCTGGTATTCCTGATCATGTGCCATTGGTAACAAAACTTCTAGAGAAAACTATTCCCGTGATTTCAGAGATTGAATTTGCGGCACAGTTTACCGATGCTAAAATTATTGCAATTACAGGAAGTAATGGAAAGACAACAACTACAGAGCTATTAGGGCATATTCTTAAGGCAAATCTAGATAGGGTTTGTGTAGCAGGGAATATAGGTAATAGCTTTGCTAGAGAAGTTATTGAAGATAATTATGATTATTACGTTCTTGAATTGAGTAGCTTTCAGTTAGATGGTATTGTTAACTTCCATCCGCATATTGCTATTTTGACGAATTTGTCCCCTGATCACTTGGATAGGTATAATTATAAGTATGAAAATTATATAGCCTCGAAGTTCAGAATTCTAATGAATCAGGTGTCTACTGATTATTTTATATATGATTTTGATAATCAAGATGTAAAACACTATATTGGTGCTCGTAATATAGAGCCAATATCTATTCCTTTTTCGGTAGAAACTAATTTAGATAAGGGGCTCTGTTTGCAAAATGAAAACCTAATGATACCTTTCTTTGAAAAGGAAACTACACTCATTAATACTAAAGATTTATCGCTAAAAGGAAAGCACAATATGAAGAATTCAATGGCTGCTACGGCAGCAGCAAAGCTTTTAGGTATTAGTAAAAAAGAAATTAGGGAAAGTTTATCTAATTTTAAAGGGGTAGAGCATCGTTTAGAAAATGTGCTTAAGATAGCTAATGTGCAGTATATAAACGATTCTAAGGCTACTAATGTTAATGCTACTTACTATGCTCTAGAAGCAGTAAAGTCTCCAATTGTATGGATAGTAGGTGGGGTAGATAAGGGAAATGATTATTCAGAGTTATATGCATTAGTTAACGAAAAGGTGAAGGCAATTGTTTGTTTAGGTATAGATAATACCAAAATAATTAGTGAGTTTTCTGAAATGATTCCTAATATTAGAGAAACTCAGTCGATGACAGAAGCTGTGCAAATGGCTCATGACTTATCTGATTATGGTGATACAGTATTACTTTCGCCTTGTTGTTCTAGTTTTGACCTTTTTAAAAGTTACGAGCACCGAGGAGTTTTATTTAAAGCGGCAGTTCAAAATTTGTAGATACTAATGAAGTCGCTATTAAAGCATGTTAAGGGAGATAAAGTACTTTGGGCAGTAGTAACTGTTTTGGCAATATTGTCTTTTATGCCAGTTTATAGCTCCAGTAGTAACTTAGCCTATCTTTATGGAGGTGATGGAAATACTATGCGTTTTCTTGTGAAACACGCAATGCATTTGGGATTGGGTTTCTGTATCACTTATTTGGTGCATAAATGTCCTTATCGTTACTTTAAGTCTATTTCGAAATTTGCAATCCCTATAGTTGTTTTATTACTTATAGCTACCATGTTTAATGGTCAGGTTATTGGAGGTGCTAATGCTAGTAGATGGTTGCGGATTCCCATAATAGGCTTGTCGTTACAACCTTCTACTTTGGCATCTGTGGTCCTTATGATTTATGTAGCTTATCATATTTCTAAGTTAAATGGAGTGCAGAACACCTTCGAGTACAGCTTAGTAAGGCTTTGGTTACCTGTATTGGTGGTAGTTGGTTTAATATTACCTGCTAATTTATCTACGGCAGCTCTTTTGTTTTTTATGGTGCTAGTTTTATTATTTATAGGTGGTTACCCTACTAAATATCTATTAGTCATAGTTGCTTCAGGATTATTGTTTTTTACTTTGTTTGTGCTTGCAGCAAAAGCATTTCCAGATGTTTTGCCTAATAGGGTAGATACATGGATCAGTCGAATTGATACCTTTTTAGCAAATGGGCAGGATCAAAAGGATACATATCAGATTGAAAGAGCAAAGGTAGCTATAGCTACAGGAGGGCTTGCTGGTCAGGGACCGGGAAAAAGTGTGCAGAGGAATTTCTTACCACAGTCAGCATCAGATTTTATTTTTGCTATTATTATTGAAGAGTTTGGTTTACTAGGAGGTGGAGTCCTTCTTTTTCTTTATATTGTTATTTTAACAAGACTTATAAGTATTTCATATAAATGTGATGATGTTTTCGGTAAATTAGTAGTGCTTGGAGTGGGGTTACCGATTGTATTTCAGGCATTTACAAACATGGCAGTTGCAGTGGAATTATTCCCTGTTACGGGGCAGACTTTACCCTTAATTAGTAGTGGAGGGACATCAATATGGATGACATGTTTATCGATAGGTGTAATTATCAGTGTAAGTGTTGCTAATAAAGAAAAATCAGAGAGTGAGAATATATCTTCATAATTAAGAGTTTTATTTAAATATGTATTTCTACTTTTAGTCGCAATTATACATGGGGAGTAAATAGTATACATATGAAATTGTGGTTGTAAATCATATAAATTAAAAATGATAAATGAGTAATATGTATCGGTTTTTAATCTCAGGAGGGGGGACAGGAGGACATATATTTCCTGCTATAGCTATAGCTGATGAGTTAAAACAAAAGTACCCTACAGCGACCTTTTTATTTGTGGGAGCTAGTGACCGTATGGAAATGCAAAAAGTACCTGATGTAGGATACGATATTGAAGGCTTATGGATTAGTGGTTTTCAGCGAGATAATATGTTTAAAAACCTATTATTACCTTTGAAATTACTAGTAAGTTTATTAAAGTCATTTTTTATACTCAAAAAACATAAACCTTCTCTAGTTATCGGAACAGGTGGCTATGCTAGTGCAGCTCTTCTTAAGGTAGCAGGTTTTCTGAAGATTCCATATATTATTCAGGAGCAGAATTCTTTACCGGGTATCACTAATAAACTTTTAGCTAACAATGCTCAGAAAATATGTGTGGCTTATGAGGGCTTAGAGAAATACTTTCCAAAAGATAAGCTTATATATACAGGAAATCCGGTACGGAAAAACATTTTGTTACAATCTTCTGATATTAGTCCTGATGAATTTTTTAATTTAAAAAAAGATAAAAAAACTCTATTAATTCTAGGAGGAAGCTTAGGAGCAAAACAGATTAATAGCTTTATAGCAACAAAAATATCTTATTTTAAAGAACAAGATATTCAAGTGCTATGGCAATGTGGTCAGTTGTATTATGATACTTATAAGGTTTTAAATTCTGATATAGTAAGAGTTGAGGCTTTTATCTCTCGTATGGATTTAGCATATGATTTAGCAGATGTTATTCTGTCTAGGTCAGGAGCTAATTCAGTGTCTGAATTGTCGATTGTAGCAAAACCTGTATTGTTCGTTCCTTCTCCAAACGTTGCAGAAGATCATCAAACAAAAAATGCTATAGCAATTGTTGAAAAGGGAGGTGCTCAGATGATTAACGAGAAAGATTTAAAATTGTATTTTGAAGAATATATAAGTAGTTTATTTTTTAATGATACATTAAGAGAAGAACTTTCTCGAAATTTTAAGCTTTTAGCAAAGCCTAATGCTACTAAAGATATAATTACTGAAATAGATAAATTAATAACGAAAACTTGAATAATGAAACATATTAAACATGTTTATTTTATAGGAATTGGAGGTATAGGAATGAGTGCTATCGCACGCTATTTTATAAGTATAGGGAAAAAAGTAGCAGGATACGATCGTGTAGCGACACCAATTACTAAAAGTTTGGAAGATATAGGGGCTCAGATATATTTGGAGGATAATGTAGAGGTTATTCCTAAGCATTTTAAAAATACAGAAGAAACTTTAGTCGTTTATACACCAGCTATTCCTAAAGAACATAAGCAACTTCAGTACTTCAAAGATAACTCGTTTCAGTTGCATAAAAGGGCTAAAGTTTTAGGTATGATTACCAAAGATGTTTTCACATTAGCTGTAGCAGGAACACATGGAAAAACAACTACTACAGCAATATTAGCTCATATCCTATATGAATCAGGTGTTAAAGTTTCTGCTTTTGTAGGGGGAATATGTGAGAATTATAATTCAAATTATATTAGTTCGGGTAATGATGTGGTGGTGGTTGAAGCAGATGAATTTGATCGCTCTTTTTTACAATTATCACCTAATATGTCGGCTATTACTTCTATGGATGCAGATCATCTAGATATTTATGGAAATAAAGAGGCTTTAGTTACTTCGTTTAACGATTTTAAGGCATTGACTACGGATCGTTTTTTTAAGGTTGCAGGACTGCCTATTGAGGGGAGTAGTATAGGTATCAATGATGGTTCCGAATTTGAGGTTATTAATTTAAGGGTTCTTGATGGAGGGTATCATTTTGATCTTAAAACACCCGAAGGAATATTGGAGAATTTACAATTCTTTTTGCCAGGTCATCATAATCTTAGAAATGCTGTTACAGCACTAGCTTTGGCAATGAGCTATGGGGCACCAGTTACTAAACTCATAGAAGCATTAAAAACTTTTAGAGGTATTCAAAGACGTTTTTCATATAAGATTAAAACAAAGGATCTTGTTTATATAGATGACTATGCTCATCACCCGACAGAGATTAATGCTCTATATCAAGCTGTAACAGAAATGTATCCAGGTAAAAAAGTTACAGCAGTGTTTCAGCCACACTTATTTACTCGTACACAGGATTTTGCGAGTGATTTTGCGGATAGTTTGTCACAGTTTGACGAAATTTTTCTATTAGATATTTATCCAGCAAGAGAATTACCTATAGAAGGTGTAACTTCGCAATGGTTACTAGGGTTAATTGCTAACAATAATAAGAGACTTATTAGCAAAGAAGCTTTATTAGAAGAATTAGCTTCAGAAGATCGAGAAGTGGTATTGACTATTGGAGCAGGGGATATTGGTGCTGAGGTAGATCGAATAAAAAACGTCTTATTGAAATGAAAAAAAATAAGTATATCATAGGAGTATGTTGTGCTCTGTGTATACTTGTAGGTTCTTTTGTTAAAACAAATCAGATAAATCGGGTGCGCCCTATAATAACAGAGTCTGTAACATATGATACACCAGAAGCTTTGTTAATATCAAGACCTTTAGTAGGTAAAATATTACAAAGCTTTTCTAATTTAGAAGAAAAGCAAGGTACTTATAAGGCACTTCATCACATGGAGTCAAGTATTATAACAGAAGAGTGTATCAAAGAGACAAATGTTTATATTACGGTAGATCGAACATTAAAGACATCAGTTGTACAGCGTTCACCTATAGGTCGGATTTTTAACGCAGTCTCATTTTATATAGATGAAACAGGGCGAGAGATACCTTTATCGTCAAGTCATACAGTACGTGTTCCTATAGTATATGGGTATACAAAGGAATATAAATTACCATTGATAGATCTATTAAAGTTTATTAATAGTGATGAATTCCTCAGATCATATATTGTGGGAATAACCTGTAACGCTTCTGGAATATTCGATTTAGAACCAAGAACAGGAAATTATAGAATTCACTTTGGGGATATGACATCAAAAAGTCTTAAATTTAGTAATTTTAAGGCATTTTATGCAAAAGCCTCAAAAGACAATAGTTTAAAGAATTATAAATCGGTGAATCTAGCCATAGATAACCAAGTAATTTGTACAAGGATATAAACAGTGATGGATCAAAGTAAAATAGCCATAGGATTAGATATTGGTACTACTAAGATTGTAGCCATGGTTGGTCGATATAATGAACAGAATAAATTAGAGGTACTAGGTATTGGAAAAACAGTAAGTTTAGGAGTACATCGTGGTGTAGTGAATAATATAACTAGAACTATTCAGTCTATACAACAAGCGGTGCAGCAGGCAGAAGAAGAATCTGGTATTGAGGTGGATGAAGTGACTGTCGGAATCGCTGGGCAACATATTCGTAGTTTACAACATAGTGATTATATTGTAAGGGAGAATGCAGAAGAGGTTATTGATTTAAGCGATATAGATAAACTCTGTAACCATGTACACCGCTTGACTATGTTACCTGGAGAGGAAATCTTACACGTGTTGCCACAAGAGTTTAAAGTAGATGGACAGGCTGAAATTAATGAGCCTATCGGAATGTATGGAGGACGTTTAGAGGCTAATTTTCATGTAGTAGTAGGGCAAATTACTTTAATCAAGAATATCAGTCGTTGTGTGAAAAATGCAAATCTTGGACTTACAGGAGTTACACTAGAACCTTTAGCTTCCGCAAGTGCAGTACTTACACAAGAAGAGAAAGAGGCAGGAGTCGCACTGGTTGATATTGGTGGTGGTACTACTGATTTGGCTATTTTCAAGGATGGAATTATACGTCACACAGCTGTAATTCCTTTTGGAGGTAATGTAATTACAGAAGATATAAAAGAAGGTTGTACCATAATTGAAAAGCAAGCAGAACTATTAAAAGTGAAGTTTGGTTCAGCATGGCCAGGAGAAAATAGAGAGAATGAAATTGTGAGTATTCCAGGGTTACGAGGTAGAGAGCCTAAAGAGATTTCTCTTAAGAACTTATCGAAGATTATCAATGCACGTGTCGCAGAGATTATAGAATTAGTATTCCAGGAAATTAAAAACTATGGTTACGATACAAAGAAGAAAAAGCTAATAGCTGGTATTGTATTAACAGGTGGTGGTGCTCAACTAAAACACTTAGGGCAATTGGTAGAGTATATTACAGGGCTCGATACCCGAATTGGTTTGCCAAATGAATACTTGGCTAATGCTAGTAAATTTGACCTTAGTAGTCCTTTGTATGCTACAGCAGTAGGGTTAATGATGAATGGTTTAGAGATAAAAAAGAGTAATCAGGCTATAAAATCAAAAAAAAATAACTTAGAACAAGAAAATAATGAGGAAGATAACTTAGAACAACCTACCTTTGTAAATCCAGAGTTTCAGGATAGTCAAGATTTTGTGCAACGTCCTAAAATTAAGATTTTTGAACAGATAACAAACAAGGTCACTAAGTTTCTTGATAATATAGAATAAAGTAAAACCTCCAATAAATATACGGTATGAGTAATCAATCTAATAATTCAGATTTTCTGCCATTCGACTTGCCAAAGAATAAATCCAATGTCATTAAAGTTATAGGCGTTGGAGGTGGTGGTGGTAATGCCATTAATCACATGTATCAGCAAGGTATAAAAGGCGTAGATTTCGTCATTTGTAATACAGATGCACAGGCACTTGAAAATAGTGAAATTCCTAATAAAATTCAGTTAGGAGTATCTTTAACTGAGGGATTAGGTGCAGGAGCTAACCCTGAAGTGGGAGAGCAAGCAGCCCTAGAAAGCTATGAGGATATAAAGAATATGTTAGGAGTTAATACTAAGATGGTCTTTGTTACAGCTGGAATGGGAGGTGGAACAGGAACAGGTGCAGCCCCAGTAATAGCCAAGATGTCTAAGGAAATGGAAATTCTAACAGTTGGAATCGTCACTATTCCTTTTCAGTTTGAAGGTAAAACTCGAAATGAACAAGCACAAGTAGGTGTAGAAAAACTAAGAAAAGAAGTGGACTCGCTTATTGTAATTAATAACAATAAGTTGAGGGAAGTGTATGGTAATTTGGGCTTTAAAGCTGGTTTTTCTAAAGCAGATGAAGTGTTGGCGACTGCATCCAGGGGAATTGCAGAGGTAATTACACACCACTATACTCAAAATATCGATTTACGTGATGCTAAGACTGTATTAAGTAATAGTGGTACTGCTATTATGGGATCAGCACATGCAACAGGTGAAGATCGTGCTATAATGGCAATTACTAAAGCTTTAGATTCTCCATTATTAAATGATAATAAGATTCGAGGAGCCAAAAATGTACTGTTATTAATTGTTTCTGGTAGTGAAGAAATTACTTTAGATGAAATAGGAGAGATTAATGACCATATTCAGTTAGAGGCAGGTAATAGTGCTAATATCATTATGGGAGTTGGTGATGATGAAAAGTTAGAAGGTGCTATTTCAGTAACAGTAATCGCTACAGGGTTTAACTTAGAGCAGCAAGATTCTATTGCAAATTTGGAGTCTAAAAAAATTATTCATACTCTAGGTAATGACCAACCAACCTCTACAACAAGAGTAGAAGAGGAGCGAGTTAGCTCTTCTCCAGTTCAAAGAGCTGTAGTTCCAGTACAGAAAGAACCAGAAATTATAAGACATCAACTTTTTGAGGATACAGACGAACAGTTAAAACAGGAGGATTCTATAGTTGTAGAATATGAAACTAAGAATACAGATACTATGTCTGACTTTTATGATGAACCTATGCCTGATTTTGAAGATTTTCAGATTATAGACCTTGATCAGAATTCGATAGACAAAGAAAGTCACCAAACTCCTTTAGACTCTCATGAGGAGATATCTATTTCCTTTGATATGCCTTTGAATCAGGATAATCAAAATGATATAGGTAACAGTACTGGTTTTGACGTAGCTAATAGATCTAAAGAACTTGGTGTAATTAGGCATACACTTGAGGAAGAGGATGTTAATAACATAGTTTCTATAACAGAAACTACTGAACAAGAGCCTCAAATAAAAGCAGATCCAAAAGTTTTAACCCCACAAGCACAAGAAGTGAGGCAACCTTTTGATTTTTCAGGAGTAAACCCATTAGACCTGCCAATATCTCATCTAAAAGATTCGACTCCTAAAAGACGAGCACAGATGAAAGGTTTTAACTATAAGTTTAATAGCCCTTCTGAAAATATTGATAAAATAGAAAAACAACCAGCTTATAAAAGAGCAGGTGTAAATTTAAATGATGTGAATACTTCGTCTAATATGTCTAGGTCTTCATTATCATTAGATCAAAATCAAGATTTACAAATTCGAAAGAATAATTCTTTCTTACATGACAATGTAGATTAATTAAGCAAAAATGAGTTTATCCAAAGAAATAATGGCAGCTATGAAAGTTGCTATGAAAGCAAAAGATCAAGTAAGTTTAGAGGCACTTCGTGCAATAAAATCGGAACTATTATTAGTAAAAACACAATCTGGTGGTAATGATGAGCTTACTGAAGCACAAGAAATACAAATTTTACAAAGATTAGTAAAACAACGCAAAGATAGTGCTGCTATTTTCCAAGAACAGTCTCGTCAGGATTTAGCTGAACCAGAGTTAGCACAGGTAGAAGTTATAGCAGGTTTTTTACCAACTCAGCTTACAGAAGTTGAAGTAAAAGTGATTGTTGATCAGGTGATTAAGGATTTAGGAGCTTCATCAATGAAAGATATGGGAAATGTAATGAAAGAGGTTACAGTAAAAGTAGCAGGAAAAGCAGAAGGTAAGTTGATTTCTTCTATTGTGAAAACTCAGTTGAGTTAAATTATTATTGATAGTTAAATAACTTTTCCATTGTAAAAAAAGGTTTTAATCATAGGCATATTCAGAAAATAGAGCCTTCTAGTATCATAATTATAAAAAGGGATAA